>DASZRI010000336.1:0-12168 GCA_035549215.1 Gemmatimonadaceae bacterium
CAGGGTGGTCATGTCGTGCGAGGGTGGAGGTTGGTGGACGAACCGGAAGCTACCACGCGCGACCGACGTTCCACGTGAGCCCGGCGTACAGCGCCGGGGCCTGTGCGCCGCGTACGTCGGCGATGATGCCTGCATCCGCGACGAACCACGGATGCACCTGGTACGTCGGGCCGGTGAGGAATCCGACCGACGCCGGTGCGGCGGCGGGCCCGCCGGTGCCGGGATACCCGAACACCTCGGCGGCCCATCCCAGGCCGCGCGCAATGTCGAGCCCGGTGGAGATGGTCCAGAGTGTGGACGTTGTCGCCGGGCCCGACGCGCTGGACCCGTGGCGCGTCCAGCCGACGTTGATGTCCAGCGCGAGCGGGCCGAGTTCATGGCTCGAGATCAGCAGCAGGCTGCCATCCGTGGTTCCCGTTCCCGTGCCGCGCGCCGCGGATCCGGTGGGCAGCTTCACGGCGGGGAGCACCGCGAAGTCGCCGACGAGTGGTGCGTCGTCCACGACGCGCCACTTCACCCCCACCGCCGCGTCGCCGAACCCATACGTGCGCGGATCGGCGGGGCGCACAGACGTCAGGTACACACTGAGCTGCACCGGCTCCGCGAGGCCGAACTTCAGCACGGTCGGCGTCGTGAGCTGGCGCGCGCCGGGCGCGTGGTCGGCCTCGATGCCTGTCTCGAGCTCGAACCACCCTGGAGCGACCGTGCCGGCGTGCGTGGCCACGGTGGGCCGCTCCGGCTGCGCAGCGTGCGCGTCGCGCACGTCCTGCGCGCGGGCGACGCGGGCACCCGCGCAGGCGACAACTGCAACCACGGCGAGCGCGACCGACCTGGGGAAGCGCGCGGTCATGGTCCCGGCTTTCTCGGCGGCCCGGTCCAGATCACGATCGACGCGCAGTTGTTCAGCGTCCGGTATTCCTGCGGCGCATCACTCGGCGAGTACACCTCGATGCCGACCACTTCCTCGGGCCGCACGAAGCCGTCGATTTCCCGCAGGTCCTCGATCAGGGGAATGGGAATGGCGTTCATCCAGACGTGCGGCAGGCAGCCGTCGCCTCCCAACAGCATGCTCGATTCACCATGCACGCGTACGCGGTAGACGATCCGCTTGTCCGGCAGCGCGAAGGGAACGATGGAGATGTTCGGGGCCTTGTACAGCACCTGGACCACGTCCCTGGCGCCCAGCTTGTCGATTGCGTCACTGTCCACGAAGTACCCGGCGCCCGAGGTGCGCCGCCGCTCGTTGAACTCCGCGAGGCCGCGATTGAACATGCGCGACGCCGTCGTGCGCACGGTGTCCAGCACACTCGTGATGGTCGGCATCTCGATGCTGACGATGCGCACGCTGTCGGGGCGCAGGGTAACCGGCCGCTCGTCCGGGTAGTAGCCAACCTTGCGCGTGACGACTGCCTGCGTGCCCGCGGGGAGTTCATCCAGCGAAAAGCTGCCACTGTCGTTCGTGAGCGCTGACAGGCCGGTGCCGAGGACTTCCACCTGCGCAGCGGCAATGGGCCGCTTGTCCGTCGTCCGGACGACGCCTGACAGGCGTGAGGTGCCTCGGCGCACGGCCGTGGGCGTCGCGGAATCGCCGAGCGGCACGACGCGCACGACTGATCCACCGACGAACAGGTTCTGGCGCAGCAGCCCATTCAGCGGGACCTGCACCATCACCTCGCCACTGGAGTCGGCGCCCGCCGATGCGACCACCCGGAACGGTGTCGACGCGGGTACGCCGCAGATCGCGTACCAACCACCCGTTCCGGCCTGAACCGCGCGCTCCACCGGAGTGCGCACGATGTGGCTCTGGTCGAACGTGAACTGGATCCAGCGGGCGGTGATCGTCCCGCGCGCTGCGGCGCCGCCGGTCCCCGCGTCGAGTAGCGTGCCCAGCAGGAGGCCGGTGCTGTCCGCCGGCCCATTGCGGCCACAGATCGCGTCGTGGATTCGCGGCGCCGACGGCACGGCCATGTCGAGCGCGAGGGCACCCGGTCGCGTGATGTCCACCTGGTACTCGGGGGAAGACAGCCCCAGCGAGTCGAGCAAGGGATGCTCGAATCCGGCCAGGTACCGGCCGACCGGCAGCCCCTCGATCGCGTACTGGCCGTCGGGACCCGAGGGCGCCGAATGGTAGCTGCGCGCGGGATCAGCGACGGGGACGAGCAGCACCCGGGCGCCGGGAAGCGGCGCACCGGCCACGCTGTCGAAGACGACGCCCCGAACGCGGGCCCGCGTCGAATCCTGCGCCCGGGCGGAGGCACTGCCGGCAGCCAGCACCAGGAGCGCGGTGGCGAGGCGAAGTCGCATCAGCAAATGTACAGGGAAGCCGAGGTCCCAATACTACGCGCTTGCGCAGTTGCGGGCCAGACATGGCGCCGCAGGACAATCCCTGAACCCGCGGGTCCGCGCACCGTGCTAACTTCTTCACGAGCATTTTCGCCCAGCGATTGCCCCATGGCGCCCGCGACATACCGCATCCTGGTCACCGATACCGTCGATCCCGAAGGGGTTGCCCTGCTCACCTCGGTCCCGCAGTTCGTCGTGGACGAGGTGCCCACGCTCCTGCCGGACGAGCTGCAGGCGCGCATCGGCGAGTACGACGCAATCATCGGCCGCAGCGCCACGCGCATCAGCGAGCCGCTCCTGCGCGCCGCACGCAAGCTTCGCGTGGTCGGTCGCGCCGGCGTCGGCGTAGACAACATCGCGCTCGACGTCGCCACGGAACTCGGCATCGCGGTCATCAACGCACCGGCGGGCAACACCATCGCCGTCGCCGAGCTGTTCTTTGGCACGGTGATCGGGCTCCTGCGCCACCTGCCGCGCGCGGACCGTTCGATGCACGAAGGACGCTGGGAGCGCGCGGACCTGCTCGGCTCCGAGCTCAAGGGCAAGACCCTGGGCATCGTCGGCCTGGGCCGCATCGGCGGCGAGGTGTCGCGACGCGCCCGCGCATTCGAGATGGGCGTCGTGGCGTACGATCCGTACATCGGCGACGAGCGCTTTGCCGGCCTCGGGGTCCGCCGGATGCACGCGCTGCCGGACCTGCTTGCCGTGTCGGACATCGTCACGGTGCACACGCCACTTACCGACGAGACGCGCGGGATGATCGGGAGCGAGGAGATCGCGCGCATCCGCAAGGGCGGCATCGTGGTCAACATGGCGCGTGGCGGCATCGTCGATGAGGGCGCGCTCATCGCCGCCCTGCGCGACGATCACCTGGGCGGCGCCGTGCTCGACGCCTACGAAAAGGAGCCGCTGAAGGGCGACCACGCGCTTGCCGCCGTGCCCAACGTGCTCCTCACGCCCCACATCGGCGCATCCACCGCCGAGGCGCAGCGCAACGTGGCGGTGGACGTGTGCGCCGCCGTGCGCGACGCGCTGCTCAGCGAGGAACTGTCGCGCTCGATCAACGTGGCCGAGCCGGGGGCGGACTGGAAGGCGCTGCAGCCCGCCCTGCTCGTGGCGCGGCGCGCGGGAGCCGTGGCCCGCGCCTGCCTGGCCGATCGCGGCGCGCGTGCGCTCTCCTCGGTGACGATCAAGCTGGGGCGCGAGCTCGCCGCAGGGCGCGACCCGCTGCTGGCGTCCGCGGCAGTCGGCACGCTCGAGGGCGTGGTCGAGGTCGAGCGGCTGAACCTCGTCAACGCGCGCACGGTCGCGCAGGCCCGCGGCATCGAATTGCGCTACGCCGAGGGCGGCGTCGCGCCGCACGACCGGGCGGTGGAAGTGCGCGTCGTCGCCGACGGCAAGGAGATGCGCGTGGGCGGCGTGGCCGCGCTGGATGCGCCGCCTCGGCTCACCCGCATCGGAGACTTCCACGTGGACGTGGCGCCGCGCGGCACGCTCATCGTGCTCACCAACCGCGACGTCCCCGGGGTCATCGGGCGCGTGGGCACGGCGCTCGGCAACGCCGCGGTCAACATCGCCGAGTATCACCAGGCACGCATGGTTCCAGGGGGCGACGCCCTGGCCGTGATCCTGGTGGACGGCACCGTGGACGAGGCGGTCCGTCGCACGCTGCTCCAGATGCCCGAGGTCACCGGCGCCACCGTCGTCGCGTTCGCGGGGCCGTCGTGAGCACGAGCATCGCGGAGCTGGCATCGCACGACCAGGCCGTGCGTGAGTCGTACGCGCGCGACGCGTCGGGCCTGTGGCGCGTGCCCGATGCCGTCGCGCGTGCATCGAGCGCCGACCAGGTGGTGGACCTCGTGCGTGCGGCGGCGGCGGAGCGGTCGCACGTCACCCCTGCCGGCGCGCAGACCAGCACCACGGGCGCCGGGATCACCGACCGGGGCACGCTGCTCTCGCTGCGCGCCATGAATCGGATGCTCGACGTGGATGCCCGCGAGCGCACCGTGCGCGTGGAGCCCGGCGTCCTGCTGGGCGACCTGAACCGCGCGCTCGCCAGCGAAGGGCTGTTCTTCGCGCCCGATCCTACGAGCGACGAGGAATGCACGGTGGGTGGCGCAGTGGCCTGCAATGCGTCCGGCCCGCGGACGCTGATGTACGGGCCAACGCGTGCCCATGTGCGCGGGCTGACCGTCGTCCTCGCCACCGGCGAGATCCTGCGCATCCGTCGCCCGGAGGTGGAAAAGAACACCGTGGGATACCTGGCGGTGCAGGATCCGGTGGACTGGTTCGTGGGCAGCGAGGGGACGCTTGGCGTCGTTGTGGAAGCGGAGCTGTCGCTGCTCCCGCGGCCGGTGCACGAGGTCGGGCTCGCGATCCCGTTTCCCGACGAGGCACACGCGCTGGCGTTCGTCGTCGCCGCGCGCGAGTCCACGCGCATCCGCCCGCGCTGCCTGGAGTTCTTCGACCGTGAATCGCTGGCCATCGCGCGCGGCGGGCTGCGCGACGACGCATGGGCCGCCGGCGCCGGCGCGATGATCTACTCCGAGCAGGCCGGGGACGACGACGTTCCGCTCGACGCATGGCTCGAGCTGGCCGAGGCGCACGGTGCGCAGGAGGCTGACATGCGCGTGTTCGAAGGCGACGCCGCCATCCGCGAGGCGCGCCGGCTGCGCCATGCGGTTCCGTCCACGATGCACGAGCGGGTGGCGCCGTACCTGATGCACGGCGGCCGCCGCGTGTCCACCGACTGGGCCGTACCGTGGCGCAGGGCAGCGGAGGCCGTGGCCATGGCGCGCCGCATGGCGGCCGAGGCCGGTATCGAGCCGGGCATCATCTACGGCCACATCGGCAACGGGCACCCGCACCAGAACTTCGTCGCGCGCAATCCGGAAGAAGTCGCGCGCATCGAGGCCGTCGTGGAGCGCACCTTGCGCGAGGTGATCGCGATGGGCGGCACGGTGTCGGCCGAGCACGGGATCGGCAAGATCAAGGCGCGCTGGTTGCCCCTGCAGCTCGGCAACTTGCAGATGCAGGCCATGCGCGCGCTCAAGCAGGCCATCGACCCGCTCGGGCTCTTTGCGCCGGGCAACATCTTTCCCGAGCCTGGACGTTGATCCCCGGGCACCCCGCCATCCGGATCGCCTGACGTGAGCGCATCGCAAGGCAGCACGCCGCGCCGGCACGGGCCGGCATTCGCGAGCGTAGTCCTCGACGTGGACTCCACGCTCAGCGGCGTGGAGGGGATCAACTGGCTGGCCGAGCGCCGCGGTGGCGATGTGGCCGCGTGGATCCCGCGGCTCACGGAGAAGGCGATGACGGGCGAGCTCAGCATCGCCGAGGTGTACGCGCACCGCCTGCAGGCGGTGGCTCCCACGCGCGCCGACCTTGCCGCCTTGGGCGACGAGTACATCCGGTGTGCGGCCCCTGGTGCGCGCGACGCCGTCGCCTCCATGCAGGGTGCTGGCGTCCGCGTGGAGATGGTGAGCGGCGGGCTGCTGCCCGCCGTGCAGGCACTCGGCGCCTGGCTCGGCGTACCGGAGTCGCAGGTGCACGCGGTGGGGATCACGTTCTCGTCGGATGGCGCGTACGAGGCGTTCGACGCCGAGTCGCCGCTCGCCACGCCGATGGGAAAGCCGGAACTGCTGCGGGTGCTGCGACTGCCGCGGCCACTGCTCGCGGTGGGCGACGGCATCACGGACGTCGTGATGCGCACCGACGGCGAGGCTGACGCATTCGTGGCGTTTACGGCGTACACGCACCGCGAGATCATCATGACCCACGCCGACTACGTGATGTCCAGCTTTGCCGACGTGGCCGAGCTGGTGCTGAATGGGAGGGCTGCACGATGACCGCGTTCGGGACCTTCTTCCTGCCCGGGCCCACCGAGGTGCGTCACGAAGTCCTGGCCGCCATGACGCGGCCGATGATCGCGCATCGCGGTGCCGAGTTCGAGGCGCTGTTCGGTGAATTGCAGCAAGGGCTGCGCGCGGTGTTCCGCACCGCGCGCCCCGTGTACATCGCGCCGTGCTCGGCCACCGGCATGATGGAAGCCGCCGTGCGCTGTGCACCGCAGGGGCGGATCCTCGCGCTGGTGAACGGCGCGTTCGCGGATCGCTTCGCGCAGGTCGCGCGGGCGTGCGGGCGCGAGGTTACCGTGCTCGACGCGGCGTGGGGAAGCGCGCACGGCCTCGACGCGGTCGAGGCGGAGCTGGCGCGCGCGCCGTACGCGGCGATGACCGTCGTGCACTCGGAGACGTCCACCGGCGTGTTGAGCGACGTGCGTGCGCTGGCCGCACTGGCGCACGCGCACGGCGCCATGATCCTGGTGGACAGCGTAACCGGCGTTGCCGGCGCCCCACTGGAAACCGACGCGTGGGGCCTGGACTTCGTGCTGACCGGATCGCAGAAGGCGCTCGCGGTGCCGCCGGGGCTGGCACTCGCCGTGGCGACGGAAGCGTTCGTCGAACGCGCCGCATCCACGCCGAACCGGGGGCTCTACTTCGACCTCGTGGAGTACGAGCAGTTCGCGAAGAAGAACCAGACCCCCAACACGCCCGCGCTCTCGCTGCTCTACGCCCTGCAGGAGCAATTGCGGCACATCATGGCGGAAGGGATCGAGGCGCGCTGGGTGCGCCACGCCGCGATGCTGCAGATGGTGGAGCACTGGGCGCATGGCCTCCACGCGCGCGGCATTGACGTGGACTTCCTGGCGCCGCCGGGCGCCCGCTCCCCGACCGTGAGCACGCTGACCGCGCCCGCGGGCATGAAGGGCGGCGATATCGTCAAGCGCGTCGCCGCGCTCGGATTCGTGATCGGCGGTGGCTACGGCAGGCTGCGCGATACGACCTTTCGCATCGGCCACATGGGCGACCACACCCCCGACGGGCTGGCGCGGTGCCTGGACGCGTGCACCCAGGCACTCGCGCCGAGCTGACCCTTATCCGCCCGCGAAGAACATGCGGATGTGCACCGGCTCCTTGGCGTCGTAGAGAAGCTTGGCCGGGAAGGGCAGGATCGCCAGCTGCACGGGCGTCAGGATGGCCCGCAACGTCTTCTGCAGGTCCTGTCGCGACAGCTCCCACCCCGCGTCCGTCGCATCTTCCGAGCGCTTGAGCGCCGCGGCGGCATCGTAGTCGTCGGGCAGCGACGCCATGTAGTCGGCGAGGGCGGTCCACAGCGAGTCCATGCGCACGCGGTACGCCGCCTGCGCCTGCTGCAGGGACTCGACCTGCTCGCGCGTGAGCAGCAACGAGTCCGACTCCTGCAGGATGCCGTTGTACGGATCCGGCACGTTGCGCTCGTAGCGCGCCTTGAGCTCGGCGGCCGTGAGCCGATGGCCGGGCCGCCCCGCGCGTCCTGGCTTGAGCCACTTGTCGAGCTGCTGCTCGGGGAGCCCACGCCCAATGTCCACGCTGACGTCGAGCGTCAGGCGGAATGGGGCGCGGATGGTATTGGCCGACGGCCGCGTGCTCCCGAAGCGCGGGTTCACCAGGTACTTGAAGCGATTCGCGCCCTGGTCGTAGCCGGCAACCGTGAACAGCACGGGGTCCGGCGTGGACGGCGTTCCCCAGCCGCGCAGGTTGCTGCTGCCGTGCAGGAGCTGGTCCAGCCCGCCCAGCGGGTTGGCCAGGTTGATGCCGACGTTCACGCGTTCGCCGACGTGCAGCGCCCGTCCCGACAGGCCGATCCGCGCGTTGAGCGCGGCGGTCCATGGCCCTTCACAACTGTTCCGCGCTGCGGCCTGTCCCACCTGCGCAAGCAGGCAGTTGCGGACGCCCGGCGTCGACGTGGCCAGCAGGCTGCGAAGCCCCGCGGCCATCGCGGGGTCGCTCACCGAGGCCGGGTCGTAGATGAACGCGCGGTCGTTCGCGAGGCCGTCGCCATTCACGTCGCTGCCGATCATCGGCGTGAACGGCGTGCCCGACTGGAAGCGTCCTTGCAGCGTGAGGCTCACGCCCTTCTTGTAGTAGCCGGCCTGCAGCGTGAACTGGTGCCGTGCGTCCAGGTCGCCGCGTGCCCAGTCACGAGCCGTGGGATCGCCGAACGTCGAGCCGTCAAAGCCGCGCTGCTGCGCGCGAATGCTCGAGAGCGAATACGCCGCCGACGCATAGAAGCTGGTGAAGAACCGGGCCATGTTCGGTGCCAGCGTGACGGTGAACTGCCGGCTCACCGAGCGCAGGTCGGACACGTTGTCCACGACGCGGCCGAACGCCTGCGTCCGTCGCGCATCCACGGATGACACGGCGCCCGTGGATGGAACGATGCTGGACGGATTCACGAACATCGGGCGCGACTCGCCGGGAAGCGTGTACTTCGGCGCAGGCGAGAAATTCAGGTCGAGCGTGCCGGGCTGGTTGAGGTTCAGCGAGTAGATCCCCTCCAGCGAGTACGTGACCGGCCCGAACACCGAGCTCCACGACAGGTTTGCGCGCCAGCTCCGCGATGCGTCGTACGAGGGGTCGAAGAGCTGGACACCAGGCGCCGCGTCGGCGAGCACACCGCCACCGCCGGCGCACTGGGTCGGGATCGTGGCGGGATCCGCCGCCCACGCGCTCCAGTCCGGCGTCGGCACCGCCGACCCGATGCAGGAGATCCGCGTGATGCCGTTCGGCAGCCCGGTCGCCACGGACGCATTCGACAGCAGCGACGGGCTCATCAGGTTCCGGAACTCCCCGATGCCGCCGCGCAGCGTGCCGGGGCTGCCACTGCGGAACTCGCCAATCGGGTTGGCCATCATCATCTGCCGGTCCTGTCCGCCGCGGATCCAGGTGAAGCCCAGTCGCGGACTCACGTGCAGCCCGCCCGGTGCATGATCGGTGCGATACCCGAACGCGGACGCGACGGCGGGGTTGTATGCCGGCGCGCTGGTGAACTTCGTCCCCTCCACGCGCGCGCCGTACATGACCTGCAGCGCCTGGCTCACGCGCCACAGGTCGCCAATGGACGCAAACCCGTTCCACGCGCCGCCGCTGCGCGTCGGCGAGTTCAGCGTCCGCGTGAACGACGCCGGCTGGTTGGCCTGCAAGTCGGCCAGCGAGTTGTACGCGAAGCTCCCCAGCGCGTTGCTCGCGATGTCCTGCGACACGCCGTCCAGCCGCGAGTCGGCGTTCACCTTCACGCGATGCGCGGCCTTGCTGCGCGGGTAGAACTGCAGCTCCGCGGTGGACTCCCACGTCCACTGCCGCGTCTCGTTCGCCAACCCGCTGTTGCCGCCGAACTGCAGCGTGGACACGCCGCCCGTCGCATCCGGGAACGTGGACGCGACGAGCACCCGCCCATCGGGGAGGTTCAGGTACGGGTCGCTGCGGTTGCGGTTGTACGCCACGCTGCTGCGAATGTCGCCCAGGTAGTCATTGCCGAAGTAGAACGAGTATTCGCCCTGCAGCGAGCCAATGGCCTGCGAGTTCTCGCCCGCGTGCCCGGGCGTCCCCACCGGGCTCATGGCCAGCGCCTGCGCGTGCTGGTACTTGGCGTACGCGGTCACGCCCCACGTCTGCTTCGCGGAGCGGTACGTTCCCGGCTCGTACGGCGCATGATCGATGCGCCCGATGAAGGAGACGTTGTCGTTGATCGCCGAGCTCGGCAGCCCCGCGCCGACCGGCACGTGCGCAGACTGCAGGAGCTGCAGGAACCGCGCGACCGAATCCGCCGACGCCCCCGAATGCTCGAGCAGCAGCGGATCCGCCGACAGGACGGACGTCGCATCTCCCGACCGGCGGCCGCCCTGCAGCCCGTAGTTGTAGAACCACTTGTCCTGGTCGTCGAGCTCTCCATCGCCGCCGACGCTGCCGTTCAGGTTGGTGAACCGCTGGCCGAGCGCAGACGACACCGGATCGGTGTACTGCAGGGCGGGGGCGTCGAGTGTCACGTGCGCCCGGCGGGAGCTGAAGATGTTGCCGGGTGCCAGCTCGACGTCCGTGCGCGCGCCGCTGAACCAGCCGATGGACGGATCGTAGCTGGACGACGACACGCGCACGCTCGTCCGCGCGTCGCGCGGCACGTCGGCTCCGGGAAATGCCATCCCGTTCAACGTCGTCGAGTTCTGGGACGGGCCGAGGCCGAGCACCGAGATGCCGCCCCCGGTCGGCGTCACGCCGGGAATCGTCCCCGCGAGCGCCGCGAGGTCGCCCGCCTGGTCCGGGGACACGGCACCGTTCATTCCCGACGCGTAGTTCTCCGACGCGCCTACGTCCGTTGACGCGCCGCGCGTCGGCTTCGGCTTCTGGGCGGTGGTCACGACCGCCGCGAGCTGCTGCGCCTTCCGCTCGCGCACCAGCTTCACGTCCACCTCGAACACGGAGTCGGTGCCTGTGCGCGTCACCCGCTTGCGGAAGGTCTGGAACCCCACCGCCGCCACGTGCACCAGGTAATCCCCCGTGCCGTCCGGCCAGTCGAGTACGTAGCGGCCGTCGGCGTCCGTCTTCGCGGACTTGAACGCGCGGTCCGGCGATCGCGTGGCGATGACCTCGACGTCCGTCAGCGCCGTGCCGCTGTCCGCTGACGTCACGCGTCCCCGGATCACGTCATGGTGCCGCTGGGCGAGCTCCGCCGCGCTCGGCGGCTTCGTCGTGTCCTGCGGCGCCGGTCCCTTGCGCAGGATCACCGCGCCCGGCGGCACCTTCGTCGTGTCGATGGGCGCGGCCCCCTTCCGCTGGATGACCTGCTGCTGCGCCGACGCGGCGTGCGGCGCCGCGAGCAACAGCAGGACCACGAGGGCAAGACAGGCGCGCGACGATCCGGGCATGAGGTCAGTGTGGTGCGGGACGAGGGGAGTCGAGCAGGCTTCGTGCTCCTGCTTCGACACCGGCCCGGCGCCTACGGTTGCCGGGGCGCGCGAGGGGTCACGGCGCGTGCCGCGGTCAATCGCTGCTCGGTTGTCGCCGCGGCGGCCGCGCAATCGGCCACTGCAGCCGCGGCGCACAGGCCTTCGCGCCCAGCCGCTTCATCAGGAGGTCGAACCGCGGATTCGCCTTGAGCGGATCGAACAGCGGATCGCATGGCAGGCTGGGAATCCACAGCAACGGCTCTCGCGCTTGAACCGACCGTTCGAGGGACGTCATGGCGTTGTCGTATTCGCCGAAGGCCAGTTCGACGGTCGCGCGCTCGTAGTTGCCGGAGGTCGAACGCCGGTTCCGCGCGAACCGCGCGCGCTCGCGCTCGGCGTCGGCCCAGCGCCCCGTTGACGCATATCCGAACACCAGGTTGCTGCGGCCGCCGTACGTGCTCGAGTCGAGCGCGAAGGAGCGCTGCAGGTGCGCGAGGGCGCTGTCGGGGTGGCCGTCGAATGCGAACCAGTATCCGACGGCGCGCTGGCTGATGGGCTGGTTCGGGTCGAGCGCGAGCGCCCCCTGCATCTGGGCCAGCCCCTCATCCACGCGTCCGGACATCGCGAGATAATAGCCGTAGATCGCCCACGCGCTGACCGAGAGCGGATCACGCTCGTGCGCCTGCCGGGCCGCCGCCAGCGCCTCCGGCATGCGGCCGACGGCAGCGAGCGCCTGCGCGTAGAACAACAGCAGGTTGGGCTGGTTCCGATCGATGGCCATGCCACGCTCGAGCGGAGTCAGGGCCTCGGCCAGTCGCAAGTCGTTGCTGAGCGCGTTGGACTCCGCGATGTACGCCTCGACCACGGTGGAGTCGACAGCCAGTGCCTCGTCGGCGTTGCGGCGCACTTCCATGTTGAGCGAATCGAGCGGGCCGATGCCGATCAGCGGCAACGCCGCCTGCGTGACGGCGAGATACGCTCGCGCCCGCGCAAAGTGCGGGTCGGCGGCGAGCGCCCGACGGAGGTACGACTCCGAGGCCGGGAAGTCCGCATGGTCG
>DASZRI010000337.1:0-3205 GCA_035549215.1 Gemmatimonadaceae bacterium
GCGGTCGATCCCGGCGTATCCTGCATGGCATCCGGCGGGGCGATCACGGGCGCGTTCGTCTCGGCGGAGGGGCCGCCGAGTGCGGCGCGTTCGTACTGTGCCTGGTCGAGGAGCGTCATGGGCGCGGGGGCCCCGGATACCGCGCGACCAGCACGAGCGCATCATCGGAGCGGCGCGCGTAGTGGTCGAGGATGGCTTGCGCGACGGCGGTGGGCGGGCCGTCGACCTCGCCCGCATCGGTGAAGCCCGCGTCAACGCCGTCCGTCGCCACGACGATGGTGTCACCCGGCGTCATGGGCACGACCCACGGGCGAACAGCGGGCAGTTCCACGCCGACGATCCCGGCACGGTTCACGAGCGGCACCTGCTCGCGCGGCGTGGACGGCTCAGCCAGGTGCACCACGCCGGCCACGTTGCCGACGCCCGCCCACGTGACTTCATTCTGGATCCAGTCGAACGACGCCAGGCTCACCACGGCGCCGCGCGTGCCGCGCAGCTCGCGGTGGACGCGCTGCAGCAAGGCTCCCACCGGCTCGTGCGCGAACTCGCGCAGCGTCGTGACGGCGGCATGCGACACATCTGCGGCCTCGTCGCCATGGCCCAGGGCGTCCACCACGCCCACCAGCGCGCCGCGCTCGAGCGGCTGCACGAGATGGCCGTCGCCGGAGCGGTGCTCGTCGGGCAGGCTGCGCGCGGCCACGCCCCAGTCGAGCAGGCGTGGACGCGGGCGCAGGCGCGGGCGGACGTACTGCCCGCCGCGCCACTTCTTCATGGTGACCGTGGTGCCGGTGCCCGGCGCGGAGATGATGTCGAACTCGTCCATCAGGCGACGCGCGCCCGAGAGGCCGAGCCCCAGGCCCCCGGACGTCGAGTAGCCGTCCTGCAGGGCGCGCGCGACGTCGGCGATGCCGGGGCCCTGGTCGCGGGCGATGATCGAGAGACCCGCACGGTCCGGGCGGCCGAGGCGGCGCAACCTGACTTCACCGCGACGGGCGTACACCAGGATGTTCCGGGTGACCTCGGAAATCGCGGCGGCGATGACGGACTGGTCGCCGTTGGAGAACCCGAGCGTGGCCGCGAGCGCGCGGCCTGCCTGCCGCGCGCGGACAACGTCCCGGTCCGTCTCGATCCCGATCACGAGCTCGTCAGTCACGCGCCCGCCGACATTGGGCCCGCTCCTGGAGAAACGCGAGGCCTTCCTCGAGGTCGAGCGCGGTGGGAACGCCCTTGAGCGTCAGCCCGAGCTGGACCATCGAGAACGCGACGTCCGGCTGGATCCCGACGATCACGATTTCCGCGCCGCGCAGCCGGGTCATCGTGGCCAGCTCGCAGAGAGTCCGCACCGCATACGAATCCATCACGTCGAGGGCGGTGACGTCCACGACGACGCCGCGGGAGCGGTGTCGGCCCATGCGATCCACCAAGGCCTCGCGCAGGTGGGCGAGGTCCGCGTCGGCAAGGGCCGACTGGACGGTGGCAATCAGGAACGGTCCCTGCTTCAATATTGGGACTTCCACGTAGGTCTCCGGCATATGACTAGTTCGCCAGTTCCGACGTCGGAACCACCCGATAGCCGAGCAGGCGCTCGGCGCGTTCCAAGCCGCCTTGCAGGTCACCCACAGTTGTCATTTCGCTCAGGTCCAGCCCGATGGTCACCAGGGTCTGCGCAATCTCGGGCGAGACGCCGCTGACGATGACGCGCGCACCGAGCAGGCGCGCCGCCTCGACGGTCTGCACGAGATGGTTGGCCACGGAGGCGTCCAGCGCGGCAACCCCGGTGATGTCCATGACCACCACCGTGGCGCGATGTTCGCGGATGGCGTACAGGAGCTGCTCGGTGAGCTGGCGGGCGCGCTGTGGATCGATGGCGCCGATGATCGGCAGCACGAGCAGCCGGTCCCGCATCTGGAGCACCGGCGTCGAGAGCTCGCGAATCGCAGCCTGCTGCTCGCGGATGACCCGGTCGCGCTCGTGCACGAAGCCGACCGCGACGGCATTGGCCACGCGGTTGGCGGCGGGCTGGTAGTTGTCGAGGATCGCGAGCAGGTGCTCCCGGTCCCCATGATACTGCGTGATGAGTGCGCGGGCGAGCACGTCGCGCAGGTTGAGCACGAGCGCGACCACCTCGCGCGTCTCCACGCGGCGCGGGATGATGCGGTTGGACAGGTTGCGCGTGTAGGTGTGCAGCGTGTCCAGCGAGCCGGTTTCCAGGGCGTCCAGGTAGTGGTCCAGGACCATGGTGGCTTCCGTTACGAGCTCGTCGTCCGGCAGCACGGTGAGCAGGTGCTGGTCCTTGACTCGCTGCAGCCAGTCGTCGCGGAGCTGGCTTCGGTGCTCCCGGAAGTGCGCGACGATTTCATGGGTGATGGTGTGCGGTGAGGGGTATTGGGTTGAGGGTTGAAGGTCGAGTCCGGCCAGGGGGGAGAGCATTGCGGAACTCCGTGACGGGTGGGGTGCGACCGAAGCGACGTACGATGTCGCGTGGCTGCGACGTGCAAGCATGATGCCAGTTGCCCCGCCGGTGTCTCCACGGGCAATCGCTTGAATTGCGTGATGTTGGCATCAGAGGGCCGTCAGGCGGCGCGGTGCGCGTGCACCACTCCCGGGCGGATCCGGTGATCCGCGCGCTGCGAACTTGGGCAGGGCGTGACGAATGCTCGCCCTGCGTGGGCGCAACGAGCAGGGGTGTTTCCCTTGATATCTGCGAGGGATTCCCTGACGATGCTCAGCGCCCGTCACTGCAGTGGCACAATACGCACGCGATCCTCTCGGCGGCGCGCCCGTCCCATTGGTCGATGGCCGGACGCGACGGGTATTGCCCCCGCAGGGTATCACGTGCTGCGTGGAGCAGCGCGTCGCGATCGCCGCTCACCAGGCGATTGGTGCCCTGCGTGCAGGTGATGGGCCGCTCGGTGCTCGGGCGCACGGTGAGGCATGGAACGCCGAGGAAGGTCGTCTCTTCCTGCAGGCCGCCGGAATCGGTGATCACGAGCGCCGCGTGCGACACCAGGCTGAGCATGTCCAGGTAGCCGAGTGGATCGAGCAGGCGGAACCGCGCAGGATCCCCGGCGTCGATCTCCATGGCGGCCAGCCAGTGGCGCGTGCGCGGATGCACGGGAAAGAGCACGGGCACGTCGCGGCTGAGTTCCACGAGGGCCGCGATGATCGCCCGCAGGTGCGCCGGGTCATCGACATTTGCGGGGCG
>DASZRI010000338.1:0-3911 GCA_035549215.1 Gemmatimonadaceae bacterium
TGCGCGCGCTCAACCTGCCGCTCGACACGCCGCTGGAGCTCGCGGACTCGCTGGCGGCGCCGCCGGCGGGCGCGGAAGCCATCGACCCCGCGGGCGCGGTCGCGCAGGCGCTGTCCAGCCGCCCCGACGTGAAGGCGGCCGAGCAGCAGCTCCGCGCGGCGCGCGTGCAGCTCACGGCCACGCGCTCGGAGCGGCTGCCGTCGGTCAGCGTCTTCGGCGACGACGGCGCAATCGGCCTCAACCTCAACCACATGCTCGCCACGTGGGACTGGGGCATCCAGCTCTCGGTGCCCGTGTTCGACGGCCTCCGCCGCGAGAACCGCATCAGGGAGCAGGAAGCGGCGTCGCGCGAGCTCGAGGTACGCGAGCGCGACCTGCGCCAGCAGGTGTCGGCCGAGGTGCGCGCCGCGCTGCTCGACCTCTCGTCGGCGCGGCAGGCCGTGGACGCGGCGCGTGAGCGCGAGCGCCTGGCGGAGCAGGAAGTGTCGCAGGCCCGCGAGCGCTTCAGTGCGGGCGTGGCCGGCAACGCGGACGTGATCACCGCGTCGCTGACGCTCAACGATGCGCGCACGCAGGTGATCGACGCGCTGACGTCATACCAGGCCGCACGGGTGGCGCTGGCACGTGCGGAAGGCCGTGCCGCGACGCTCGAGTGACCGCATGAGTGGCAACCCGAATCCCAACACCCCCGACTTCACATAGACAGAACCATGGCTACCGCAACGAACGAATCCGCAGCCGCTGAGGGCGGCAGCAGGCGCCGCTTCATGCTCCCCGTGCTCATCGTGCTCGTGCTTGTCGGGCTCGGCTGGGCGTTCAAGGAGTGGAGCTACTCCCGCACGCACGAGTCCACGGACGACGCGCAGGTGGACGGTGACATGACGCCGGTGCTCGCCAAGGTGGGCGGCTACGTGCAGAAGATCACGGTGGACGAGAACGAGCGTGTTGCGCAGGACTCGCTGCTCGTGATGATCGACCCGTCCGAGTACCAGGCGCGCGTCGCGCAGGCCGAGGCTGACCTGGCGGCGGCGCGGGCGGCGGTGAATGGCCCCGGCGGCGCGGGCCAGGCGCAGGCCGCGGTGCAGATGGCGACGAGCGAGCGCGCGTCACTCGACGCGCAGATCGCCGCCGCGCAGGCCAACCTCACCAAGGCGAACGCGGACCTCGGGCGCATGAAGGAGCTGGTCGGCAAGCAGATCGTCTCGCGCCAGCAGCTCGACGCGGCGCAGGCGGCGGCCGATGCCGCCAAGGCCACGCTCGAGGCGCTCGAGAAGCAGCGCGCGGCGGCTGGGTCGAACATCACCGGCGCGCAGGCTGGCGTGCGCCTGGCCGAGGCACGGCTCGCTGCCGCACAGGCGGCGCTGGCGAATGCCCGGCTGCAGCTCTCGTACACCCGCGTCACCGCGCCGATGACGGGCACGGTGTCGCGCAAGCAGGTCGAGGTCGGCCAGCTCGTGCAGCCCGGCCAGCCGCTGTTCACGATCGTGTCGGACACGGGCGTGTGGGTGACCGCGAACATGAAGGAGACGCAGCTCTCCGACCTCCGCGTGGGCCAGGCGGTGGAGTTCGAGGTCGACGCGTATCCCGGCTGCGAGGCCAAGGGCAAGGTGGAGAGCCTGAGTGCCGCCACCGGCGCCAAGTTCGCGCTGCTGCCGCCGGACAACGCCACGGGCAACTACACGAAGGTCGTGCAGCGCGTCCCGGTGCGCATCGCCGTGACCGAGGGATGCGGCAAGGATCGCCCGCTGCGCCCAGGCATGTCGGTCGTCGCGCACGTGGTGATCGGCTGAACCGCCAGGGAGCTATCAGATGACGGACGCCACCGCACTGGTGGACGAGGACGTCCAGATCTCCGCGGGGCCACGGGGCACGGCGCGGTTCGTCGGCCCCGCGGTGTCCGCGGCGGTCCCTGAGGACAAGTACAAGTACAAGTACCTGATCGCGATCGCGGTCACGCTCGCGGCGGTGCTGGAGCTGATCGACACCTCGATCGTCAACGTGGCCATCCCGCACATGATGGGGAACCTGGGCGCCACGCTCGACGAGATCTCGTGGGTGTCCACCGGCTACATCATCGCGAACGTGATCGTGATCCCGATGTCGGGGTGGCTGTCGGCCTTCTTCGGGCGCAAGCGGTACCTGACCGGGTCCATCCTGCTGTTCGTGCTCGCGTCGTTCATGTGCGGCGCCGCGACGTCGCTGGTCGGGCTCGTGCTCTGGCGCGTGGTGCAGGGGTTCGGCGGCGGCGCGCTGCTGTCCACGGCGCAGGCCACGCTGTTCGAGTCGTTCCCGCCCGAGGAGGTGGGCATCGGGCAGGCGATGTTCGGCGTGGGCGTGATGGTCGGGCCGACCATCGGCCCCACGCTCGGCGGTTACATCGTGGACAACTACAACTGGCCCTGGATCTTCTACATCAACGTCCCGCTCGGCATCCTGGCGGCGATCATGGTCTACACGTACGTCCATGACGCCGAGCACCAGGAGCGTGCGAAGACGATCGACGTGTGGGGCATCGCGCTGCTCGCCCTCGGCGTCGGCTCGCTGCAGTGGATGCTCGAGCGCGGCGAGCGCTACGACTGGTTCGACTCGCGGTTCGTCACGACGCTGTGCGTCGTGTCGGTGACGTCGTTCGTGCTGCTCCTGTGGCGCGAGCTGACCATCGACGAGCCCGTGATCAACTTCCGCGTGCTCAAGAGCCGCCAGCTTTCGGCAGGCGTGAGCATCGCGGCGTTCCTGGGCCTCGCGCTGTACGGGTCCATCTTCGTGCTGCCGGTGTTCCTGCAGCAGCTCCACGGCTTCACCGCCAACCAGACCGGCATGGTCATCCTGCCGGGCGCACTCGCGTCGGCGGCGATGATGGTGTGGGTCGGGCGGAACGCGAACCACCTGGATGCGCGCGTCACGGTCACCATCGGGGCCCTGATGTTCCTGGTCTCGATGTGGATGCTGTCCACGCTCACGCTCGACGCGGGGCAGCACGACCTGTTCTGGCCGCTCATCATTCGTGGCGCGGCGCTGGGCCTCATCTTCGTGCCGCTCACCAACGCGTCCATGGCCGACCTGTCCATGCGCGAGCTGGCGCAGGGCACCGGCATGTTCAACCTGACGCGCCAGCTCGGCGGGTCGCTGGGCATCGCGATCATGGCCACGCTGCTCTCGCGCTTCACCACGCAGGCGCGCAGCACGCTGGTCACGCACGTCTCGACGACGGATCCGGTGACGTACCAGCGCCTGCAGATGCTCACGCAGGGGATGATCGCCAAGGGCGCCAGCCCGATCGTTGCGCACCAGCAGGCGCTGGCGATCCTCGACCACCAGGTGATGGCGCAGGCCAGCGTCGTGGCGTTCTCGAAGATCTACCTGCTCAGCGGGCTCCTGCTCGTGGCGTCCATCCCGCTGCTGATGTTCTTCCATACCGGCAAGGCGCGCACCACCATCCGCGACCTGCACTAGGCTGCCCGCGGCCCGTTCCCGCGCGGCATTCGTCCGGGCGCATCGTCCAGCGATGGAGGGTGCGCCCGGCGTGCGTTCGCCGCGGTCGGGCCTCGCCGTCGCCCCGATGCGGACGGCCGCCGCCCCGCGCCACGCTGGACGCGCCGTGCGCAATCCCGTATCGTGGCCTGCATGCGCCCCCGCCATCACTGGATTGTCCGTGTCACGCACTGGGTGAACGCCCTGGCGCTGCTCGTCATGGTGACCAGCGGGCTGCGCATCTTCAACGCGTATCCGGCGTTCGCACGCAAGGGCGAGGCCTTCTGCTGCTATCCGTTCGCGGGGCGCGCCATCCCGGCGTGGGCCACGTTCGGGGGATGGCTGGCCGGCGCGCGGCACTGGCACTTTGCCGCGATGTGGGTGCTCGTCGTGAACGGACTGGTGTACCTGGGCTTCACGTACCTGCACGGCGAGTGGCG
>DASZRI010000339.1:0-6891 GCA_035549215.1 Gemmatimonadaceae bacterium
GTCGAGTCCGCCGCCGACGCACTCATCCTCGGCGAGCTGGTGCGCGTGCGTCGCTGCGCTGATCCGCGATGCGGACGCGTGTTCTTCGACAACACGAAGAACGGCGCGCGCCGCTGGTGCGACATGGCCACCTGCGGCAACCGCGCCAAGGCCGCCCGGCATCGCGCGCGCGCCCGCTCGCGCTGAGCATCCCGCCGCGTCCTCGCGGCGCATGAGCGTCCGCGGCCGCGCCCGCGCTTCCCGGCGCCGTTACGTTTCGCCATGCCCGACGTTCCCGCCACGCGCACGTACGTCCAGCTCCTCGCGCCGAGCGAGCTGATTCCCGCACCGGAGCCGGCGCACGCGCCGCGACTCTCGCGCGTCCGCCCCATCTCGGCTGCCGGGTATCGCGTGCTGTATCGCGCAGTGGGCGGGGACTGGAACTGGTACGAACGGCTCGCATGGGGCGACGCGCAGTTGGAGGCGCAGCTCGCGCGCCCCGAGGTGCACGTCTGGGTGCTGGGCGATCCGCGCGATCCCGACGGCTACTTCGAGCTCGAGCAGCAGGCCGACGGCGCCGTGGAGGTCGTGTACTTCGGCCTGGTGGCGCGCGCGATGGGACGCGGGCTCGGCGCGTGGATGCTCACGCGCGCCGCACAGGAAGGCTGGGCGCTGCACCCCACGCGCGTGTGGCTGCACACGTGCACGCTCGACTCGCCGCGCGCGCTGCCCAACTATCTGGCGCGCGGATTCCGGCCGTATCGCATCGAGCACTATACCGCGCACCTGCCCGGCACGGACGCGCCGGCCGGAGCATAGCGCTCAGCGACGGCGCCGCTTGCCGGGCCGCGGCGGTCGCCCGCCGCCGCGTGAACCACCAGGTCCGCCGCGGCCGTGCTTCGCCCGCTGGCCCCGCCCGCCGCGGTCGACGTCGCGCAGCTCGTCGCGCGTGAACGGCTGGTCCAGTTCCTCCTGCAGCGCCTCGAGTGAGTCCGCGCGCACGGCCCCGCGCGCCCCGCGCGTCACGATGAACCGCAGCGGACGGTCGAGCGCGGGGAGCTCCTGCTCCACCAGCGTGCGCGCGAGCTTCTCGGGCAGGCGCAGCCGCGCCACGCCCAGCACGCCTGCTTCCGACTCCTCGACGTCGTAGTGCACCTCGCACTCCTGGTCGCGGATGCGCACGCGCGACGGGAGCCTGGCCAGCCGCGCGCGCTCCTCGCGCAAGACGAACGCGTCGGCGTCGAACCGCAGCGGTGCGTGCTGGAAGTCCTGCATCGAGCGGACATCCTGCAGCGCGTCCACGTAGAATGCGGCGAGCTCGGCCATCCCCAGTCGCGGCGTGCGGCCGCCGGAGCGGCGCCATGCCTCGCGCACCTCGTCGATCGCCGGCTGGTTCCGCTTCACCGCCACGTGCCGGACCTCGCCACGGGCCAGCCCTTCGGCCAGCAGCGCGCGCGCTCGCTCCTCCTGCCCCGGCGGGAACACGTCCACCTCGGCCGTCTCGCGCTCGAGCTCGAAGCCGAAGTACTCGACGCGGCGCTCCATCACCAGCGGCGCGTAGCGCCGCCGGGCATCCAGCGCCAGGCGCGGCTCCGCCCGCGTCGAGTACTGCCGGATGAGGTCCGCCGGAACCTGCGTCCCCTCGATCGCGGCGCGCGGCGTCCCGAACTTGTCCGCGAAGTAGCGCAGGTCCCCGGCGATCGCGCCCCAGCTCCCGCATACGCTGGTCTTGGACACGCGCGCCTCGTCGCCGCTCGCCGTCGCCTCGTCGATCACCAGCGTGAACGGCATGAAGCGCGCGAGCAGCTCCTGGAAGCGCCGCAGCGTGGCGTCGCTCGCCCGCGGCATGCGGGTCGGCAGCGGCGCACCGACTGCGCGGTACACGCTCGCCATTCCCAGCGCGGCATCCTCGATCGCCTTCACCAGCACGCCGCGCCGCTCGGCCCACACCTCGATGTTCCCCTCGTCGAACAGGTGCCGCGGCAGGCCGTACACCTCGCCCATGTACCCCGCGCGCCCGAATGCCTCGGCGTACACGTTGTACGCCGTCAGGTGGTCGCTGCCCGGCACGATCAGCCCCGCAAGGTCGCGCTCGTCGCGCGTCATGCGGTGCAGTGACTCCACCGACGCCATCACGGCGACGTACGGCAGCAGGTCATCGTCCGCGTTCACCAGCAGCTCGGCCCACGGGCGCTCCACCGGCATCGCCTCGACCTGGCGCCCGTAGGTCGTCAGCCGCCCCTGCTCGATGACGCCGCGCCGCTCCAGCAGCTCCAGCGCGCGGCGGTACGCATAGCGGTCGAGCGGCACCGGCAGGTCGAGCTCGTCCGCGCGCACGCCAAGTGCCGCGCAGGTGATCGCCACGCGCTCGGAGTCGCCCGCCAGCTGGAACTCCGGCTCCGTCGGGCGCAGGCTCGCAAAGTCGATGTCGCGATCCGACAGGATGTACACGCGCCCGCCGGCCACGCGCCCGTGCACCCGCCCCGCCATCTGCAGGATCTCGTTCGCGCCGAGGTGCACCTGCGTGAGCACGTTGCGCCCGCGGTCGATCAGGTTCGCGAACCGCGTGTCGTCGATGATCACCGTGTCCAGCCCGTGGATGTTGAGCGCGCTCTGCCCTGCCGCCGTCATCGCCAGGAAGAACGGCTTGCGCTCGCTGCCATCCAGGAACGGCCGGATCACGCGGATCGGCTCGCCACCGTGGTAGAACGCCACGTTCATGCGCGGCGCGAGCTGCTGCGCGAGCAGCGCGGCCTCTTCGGCACCGCGGCGTGTCGGCACGAACAGCGCCGCGCCCCGCCGCTGCTTCTGCAACTGCTGCAGCAGCCGCTCGTCCAGGAACTGGCGCGCGCGCCGGTTCAGCACGCGCACGTCCGCCGCCTTGGCCGGGTCGAACGTGTACACCTCGAGCACGTCCGCACTGCCCAGGTACCGCGCGTAGAACGTCGGGTCCACCGTCGCCGACAGCCAGATGAAGCGGCAGCCGGCGCGCTTGCCCAGCGCCAGGCACAGCTCCAGCTCCGCCGACGTCTGGTGGATCTCGTCCACGATCAGCGTGTCGCCCGGCAGGATGTCGCCGTCCTGGAACCATCGGCGCGCGATGCCCGTGGTCACGATCACCACGTTCCACGTCGGCGTCTCCGGCGTCGCCTCGCGCTCCCGGTTCACCACGCCCACGCGCAGCGGCGTGCCCACGAGTTCCTCGGCGATCGGCCGGATGGCCAGCGTCTTGCCCGTGCCCGTGCCCGCCACGATGCCGAAGCCCTGTCGCGCGCGGGCCAGCTCGCGCACGCGGGCGCCGAAGTGTCGCTCCAGGTACGTCTCGATCTGCAGCCCGAGCGCGATCTCGATCGTCTCGCACGCCGCGCGGGTCGGCGCAATGACGATGACGCGCCCCGTGGGCGGCTCGGCCCGGACGAAGGCGTCGTGGTCGGGCGGGAGGTATTGGTCGCGGACGTTGCGTGTCACGATGGCTCAAGTTGCCAGGACACGCGCGCCGCCGGAACCCCGCCGGCTACAACTCGATCGGCGGGATCTCCGCGGGGTCCTCCCCGCCACCCGGCTTCTTCACGGGCGCCTTGGCGTCGTCGGGCTTCCGGCCGGGCAGCTTCTTGTCGTCGATCTTCCGGTCGTCCACCTTGCGCGTCGAGTCACGCGGCTCGGCGGCACGCCCGTCATTGTCGCGGTCGGGCGTCGCGAGCCCCCGCACCGGAAGCTTCATGAGGTCCAGCACCCCGTGGTGCGCGTCGTCCTTGACGAAGTCGTCGCCGAAGATCACCCACGCCTTGGCCGGCCGGTTCCGCACCGCGGACGCACAGTCGGTCGGCGCCGGCTGCTGCGCGGCAGGCACCCCGTCGATCCAGACGCGGCACATGCCCGCCGGCGGCCGGAGTTCCGCCGGCACATCATTGCGGGCATGCTGCTGGGCCTGCGCGCTGGACGCGGCGAGCACGCCGAACGCAAGGCCGAGCATGTGAAGACGCTTCATGGCACCACTCCCATCCCTGCTGGTCTCACCCCACGCGGGCCGGATCCGCCCGCCCGCGGTGGTTCATACACGGGGTCCCGCGAAAAGATCGCGGCGCCGCCATCCGCGCAATGGACGGCCAGCCCCGGTCCGTCGCAACCCGCGCCTCGGCGGGTTTACGCCGCCCCCGTATCAGTCGCCGAAGCTGGTCCCCATCGCCTTCGCGGTCTGCACCACGTCGTGGTTGGGGTCCACCCGCTTCGGTTCCCTGAGCGCATCGGCGATCGGGATCGTCACGATGTTCGGCGACTGCAGCGCGACCATGTGATCCCACCGCGCCTCTTCCACCGCGCGCACCGCCATGCCGCCGAACCGCGTCGCCAGCAGCCGGTCGTACCCGGTGGGCGAGCCACCGCGCTGCAGGTGCCCGAGCACCAGCGACCGCGTCTCCTTGCCCGTGCGCTGCTCGATCTCGCGCGCCACCGCCTCGCCCACCCCGCCGAGCCGCGGCTCCCCTCCCGGCTTCGGGGCCGCGAGCGTGTATGGCGCGCCGCCGCGCGGGAACGCCCCCTCCGCCACGACGACGATCGAGAAGTGCCGTCCCGCGCGGTCGCGGCTGCGGATCTTGGCGCACACCTTCTCGATGTCGTACGGGATCTCGGGGATGAGGATCACGTCCGCCGAGCCGGCGACGCCGGCGTGCAGCGCGATGAACCCTGCGTTGCGCCCCATGACCTCCAGCACGATCACGCGGTCGTGGCTCTCCGCCGTCGTCTGCAGCTTGTCGATCGCCTCCAGCGCGGTGCTCACCGCGGTGTCGAACCCGAACGTGGTGATCGTGCCGCTCACGTCGTTGTCGATCGTCTTCGGCACGCCGACGATGCGCATCCCCTTGCCGCAGAGCTCGTGCGCGATGCGCAGCGAGCCGTCGCCCCCGATCGAGATCACGGCGTCGATGCCAAGCTGGCGCGCCGACTCGATGAGCTCGTCGGAACGGTCCACCTCGACGATGCTCCCGTCGGGCTGCGCCCGCGGCCACCGGAATGGGTTGCCGCGGTTCGTCGTGCGCAGGATCGTGCCGCCCAGGTGCGCGATGCCACGCACGCTGTCGCTCGTCAGCGTCACCACCTCGTCCTCGCCCAGCAGGCCGAAGTAGCCGCGCTTGATCCCCAGCACTTCCCACCCGCGATGGATCGCGGACAGGGTGGCGGCGCGGATGACGGCGTTCAGGCCGGGGGCGTCGCCCCCGCCGGTGGAAATGGCGATGCGCATGCTCGGGACTCGGCCGGGGATCGCCCGGCGTCGCTACGGGGAGGGAGGCTGCGCGAGCAGCTCCAGGACTTCGCCGGGACGCGCGTGGCGCCCCAGGCGGGACTTCTCGAAGACGGGGACGCCGTCCCGCATCACCTCGAACCGGCCGCCGCCGGAGCGCGTGAGCGTGATCTCGGCGTCAGGGTATTTCGCGCGAATCTCGGCCGCCAGACTGGTGGCCCGGGATTCGTAGCTTCACATCGTGCAGTATTCGATCGACACGCGCATGGCGTCCTCGCGGTGGGTGCCGTCCGTACAATAACGCGGCGGGGGAGGCCGCGGCAGCCGACGCCGCGACCTCCCCCGCATGCCCTGCCCTGCCGCCCGGCTACCGCCCGGACAGCGCGTTCCAGTTCACCATCGCGTTGATCAGCATGGCGTAGCTGCCCTGCGTCTCGTAGCGCCACATCGGGCGGATGCCGAAGAGCACCATGTGGCCCTTGCCCAGCGGCGCATCCACCACCGCCGCCTTGCCGGCCATCTCGCCGCCGTTGTCGAGCAGCCCCGACACCAGCAACGAGTCGGCGTTCGTGTCGAAGCGCAGGATGACGCGGGCCCGCTGGGCGTCCGCCGCCTTCGCGATGGACGGGTCGGGCGCGTTCTGCGCGACCTGCGGGCCGCGCGGCGAGCGCGACGCCCCCTGCACGTTGAACAGCGGCGCCTGGTTGAAGTACACCGGGAACGTCATGCGGTCGTAGCCGTAGAGGATCGGGCTCTGCCGGTCCACCACCTGCGCGTTGAACACCGCGCCGCGCGCCATCAGCCGGTTCGGCGTCGCGACGCTGACCGAGGGATTGAAGCCATACTCCACCGGCAGCAGGCTGCTGTTGCCTTCGGTGATGAGCAGCCCGCCGCGCTCCACGAAGTGCTGCAGCGCCGCCAGCCCCTCGAGCCCCATCCCCGGGCGAATGTCGTCCGTCGAGTCGATCACCCCCAGGTTCGGCGTCAGCGCCGACTTCTTCCACGCGATCGCCGGGCCCACCATCGCGCGCCCGTTCACGATCGTCGTCGGGGCGCCGTTCACGTGCGGGAACACCACGACGTCGTACCGGTCCAGCAGCCCCGGCTCCTTGAGCCGCTGCGTGGACATGTACGTGAAGGGGATCCCCATGTCCTCGAACGCGTGCCGCAACCACCCCTCGTTCTGCGTCTCGATCCACGTGTGGATGAACGCGATGCGCGGCAGTGCCACTGCGTGCGACTTCACGCCCGGCGCCGCCGCCACCGCCGTCGCCTTGAGCCCGAGCTTCGCCACCGCATCGCGCGCCGTCGCGCTGTTGGCCAGCACGAACGTCCCGGCCGGGAACGTCGTGCCGTCCACCGTCGTCGCGCTGTCGGTCACCGAGACCGTCGCGCCGCCCACCTTCCACGGCAGCACGGCCGAGCGCCAGTCGCCCAGGTGCGGCACGAGCAGCATCCCGCCGCTGCCGCTCACCGTGCCGGCAACCGCGTCGTCCGCCGTCAGCAGCCGCATCGGCTGCGCGAGCACGGACGAGTCGGCGATCGAGTACACGGTCACGTTCCGCAGCGCGTCCAGCGACCAGCCCGTGTCGTCGTACGGCGTCGGGTCGTCGGGACGGAAGTGCTGCCGCGCAAGCACCGTGCGGATGAGCGCCGTGTACGGCTGGTCCATG
>DASZRI010000340.1:0-8612 GCA_035549215.1 Gemmatimonadaceae bacterium
CGAGCCGCCGGAGAGCAGCACGTTCTCCGGCTTGATGTCGCGGTGGACGATGCCGCGCTCATGCGCGTAGGCCAGCGCGCGGGCCACGTCGCGCAGGATGCTGATCGTGTCGGTGATCGAGAGCGCCGAGCCGCGCGCCAGCCGCACTCGCAGCGACTCGCCCTCGACGAACGGCATGGTGTAGTACGGCAGCCCCTGCATCTCGCCGGCGGCGAGCACGGGCACGATGTGCGGATGCTGCAACCGCGCGGCGAGCAGGATCTCCCGGTTGAACCGCTCGACGTTCACGCCGGCGGTGAGCTCGGGCGGCAGCACCTTGACCACCACCTTCCGCTCGAGCGCGTTCTCCTGGGCCAGGAACACGCGCGACATGCCGCCCCCGCCCAGTTCGCGCTCGAGGGTGTACGTCGAGCCCAGCGTCTGCTGCAGTTGGTCGCGCAGGTCCATCGCGGGGAGCCTGGAAACGGGGGTGGGCCTGCGGCAGGCCGGCGGTGACGAACTGGCCGGATTCCCGCCCTCTATAGATGGCGCCAAAGCTACCGTCCGGCCCGGAGCTTGGCCAGACAGTCCGGCGGCGCCGTGCGCTACGCCGTGATGCCCGCCGGGCCGACCAGGCGCACCAGCGTGCCCACCGTCTCGTGGGACTCGAGCGGGTGCCGCAGCGCCGCGCCTCGGTTGATCTCGTAGCGGTTGCGCCGCCCCTCGCGCCGCCGCACCAGCACGCCGGCGCGCTCCAGGTCCGTCACGATCTTCTGGACGGCGCGCTCGGTGATCCCCACCGCCTCGGCCACGTCGCGCAGGCGGGCCGCCGGGTCGCCGGTGAGGCAGACCAGCACGTGGCCGTGGTTGCTCAGGAACGTCCACGCCGTCGGGGCGGTGGCGGCGGCCGTGCCCAGCGCCGTGCGCGTCCCCGCCCGCCGGCGGCGGGTGGCCGTGGGTCGCGTCGGGGGGCGCCGGCGGCGCCCGGAGCTGCTGGTCGGTCGTGGCATGCGGCGAATATAGGAGAACTTGCGAATTTCGAAAGAGGAATTTAGATACCGGAAGTGTAGTTCGTCTATCCCTGCGTCGCCTTCCACCCCGGAGCCGTCGTGACCGCCCATACATTGTCCCCGGACGCCGCCGAGCCGATGCTCGCCCCCGCCCCCGAGTTCGCCTCGGGGCGTGATGCCACCCCGATCACCGTGGCCTACGGCGACGGCATCGGCCCCGAGATCATGGCCGCCACCCTGCGCGTCCTCGGCGCCGCCGGCGCCCGCCTGGACGTCCGCGTCATCGAGGTCGGCGAGCAAGTGTACCGCCGCGGCGTCACCGCCGGCATCGACGACAGCGCCTGGGCCACGATCGACGAGACCCGCGTCTTCCTCAAGGCGCCCATCACCACGCCGCAGGGCGGCGGCTACAAGTCGCTCAACGTCACCACGCGCAAGACACTGGGGCTGTACGCCAACGTCCGTCCCTGCCGCGCCTACGCGCCCTACGTGGCCACGCGGCACCCGAACCTCGACGTCGTGATCATCCGCGAGAACGAGGAGGACACGTACGGCGGCATCGAGCACCGGCAGACGGCCGAGGTGACGCAGTGCCTGAAGCTGATCACGCGCCCCGGGTGCGAGCGCATCGCGCGCTACGCCTTCGAATGGGCGCGCGCCAACGGCCGGCGCAAGGTGACCTGCATGACGAAGGACAACATCATGAAGATCACCGACGGCCTGTTCCACCGCGTCGCCAACGAGGTCGCCGCCGAGTATCCGGACCTGCAGTACGAGCACCTGATCATCGACATCGGCACGGCCCGCCTGGCCGACACGCCGGAGCGCTTCGATGTCGTGCTGCTCCCCAACCTGTACGGCGACATCGTCTCCGACGTCGTCGCGCAGATCGCCGGCTCGGTGGGGCTCGCCGGATCGGCCAACATCGGCACCGAGTGCGCGATGTTCGAGGCCATCCACGGCTCGGCGCCGGACATCGCCGGCCAGGACGTGGCCAACCCGTCGGGCCTGCTCAACGCCGCCGTGATGATGCTGCGGCACATCGGGCAGGGCGACGTCGCCGTCGTGGTGGAGAACGCCGTGCTGCGCACGATCGAGGATGGCATCCACACGCGCGACATCTACCGCGAGGGGCAGAGCAAGCAGCTCGTGGGCACCACGGCGTTCGCCGACGCGGTCATCGCGCGGCTGGGCCAGGCGCCCACCGTGCTGCAGGCCGCGCGCGAGGCGAGCGAGGTCTCGAGCGTGACCACTGCCGCGGCGCCCGCGCAGCCGGCGCGCCGCCCCGCCAAGGCCCTGGTGGGCGTGGACATCTTCCTGGACTGGGACGAGTCCGATCGCGACCCGAACGTGCTGGCGGAGCGCCTGCGCGGCCTGCTCGGCGACACGATGACGCTGAAGATGATCACGAACCGTGGCACGAAGGTCTGGCCGGAGGGCCACTCGGCCACGTTCCGCACCGATCACTGGCGCTGCCGCTTCATGCCGGTGGGCGACGAGCCGATGACCCACGCGAAGATCGCGAACGCGCTCACGCGGCTGGCGTACGCCGGGCTGGACGCGATCAAGACCGAGAACCTCTACACGTTCGATGGCGTGAAGGGGTACTCGCTGGGACAGGGCGAGTAGCGGCGAAGGCGACACGAGCCGCGGAAGACACGCACGCCTCGCTGGACACCCGGTGTCCGGCGAGGCGTGCTCACGTTGGCGCCCTGCGAAGCGGAGTACGACGTTGAGGGCGGCGCGGGCGGTATTGACGCACCCCTGACGGACCGTCAACATCGTTGCGCTGGCCGTCTTCCAGCCCACACTCGCTGACATGGCGTACGTCAAGACACTCGGTCGGTTGGCGGTCCTCCGGAGTCCGGAGGACACGGATGCCTCGCTGCTCGGGTCGGGCAAGCCCACCGCGCTCCTGGCATACCTCACATGCCAGCCGCGGCGTGCGGGCTCGCGCGACGTCCTGGCCGACCTGCTCTGGGGCGACACCGGAACGACCCGGAGCCGGCATTCCCTGCGCCAGGCGGTGCTCGTCCTGCGGCGTGCGCTGGGCGACGACGTGGTCGGCGCCGACCCGGTCATGCTGGTGTGCGACCCGTCCGTCACGTGCGACCGAGACGTGCTCTTGCGCGCCATCCAGGACGACGACGTCGCCACCGCCCTTTCGTGCTACGAAGGCGACTTCCTGGCCACGTTTGCGGCTCCGGACACCATTGACTTCGAGCACTGGGCCGAGGTGGAGCGCGCGTCGTTGCGCGAAGCATTCCTGCAGGCGCTCGCCCGCTGGGCGCGGCAGGCAATGGACGCCCGGGACTTCGCCGCGGCCGGCGATCTCTGTCGGCGTGGGCTGACCCTCGCTCCCGAGCGGGAGAGCCTCTGGCGGCTGCTCATCGAGTCCCACGTGCTCTCCGGGTCGGCGCCGCTGGCGTTCGCGGCGGCCCACCGACTGCACGAGGCGGCCGCAGCGGATGGGCGCGACCTCGAGCCCGCAACCGTCCACCTGCTCCGTCGGCTCGAGACCGCGCGCGCGGCCACCAGTCCCCCGGATCGGTCGAAGCCCGCGCCGGTCGAGTTCATTGGACGAGAGCGAGAGTTCGCGAGCCTGCTCGCCGCATGGGACGCTGCCCGGAAGGGACGACGGACGGTCATGTCGATTTGTGGAGGCGCCGGCCTCGGCAAGTCACGACTGCTCGACGAACTTGCCCATCGCCTCCAGGTGGTTGGTGCGCGCGTCGGTCGCGTGCGCGGGCGATTGGGAGAGCGCGACATCGCATTCAGCCTTGCCGGAGAGCTTGCGGCGGCCCTGGGCCGGTTGCCGGGCGCAGCGGCCGTTTCGCCGGCGGCTGCCGACGCCCTGGTCGGCCTTGCCCCGGTGCTCAGCACGACCTTTTCCGCGGCGCACCCGGATCGTGGGGATGACAGCGAAGCGGTCAGGCGCCGCGCGTCCGCCTTGCTGGAACTGTGCGAGGCCGTGGCGGCCGAGCGGTCGCTGGCGATCCTGATCGATGACCTGCATTGGGCCGACCCCGTGTCGAGCCGAGTGCTCGACATGGTACTTGCCAGGCTGGAGGGACCGGTACTCGTCGTGCTCGCCACGCGGGATCCCGTCGCCCTGTCCTCGCACGTCGATGCAGCGCGCCTGGTGCTCGAGCCGCTCGACCGATCGCAGGTCGAGGCGCTCATCGGCAGCATGGGGCAGCTCCCCGCCGCGCCGTGGGTAGAGTCCTGGATTGACGAGGTAGTCGCATCCAGCAAGGGTGTTCCGCTGCACGTGATCCAGTTGGTCATCGAGGCGACGGAGCACGGAGTCCTTCGACTCGAAAGCGGCGCCTTCCAGTCGCCGGACCCGGAGCGCTTGCGCGAGCTGACGACGCATGGCGCCGGGCTTCGGCTCCGCATCGAGCGGCTGTCGGCGCAGGCCCAGCAGGTGCTGGCCATCCTGTCCGCCGCATCGACCGCGATTCCTGAAGCGGCCGTGGTGACGGCGCTCGGCGCACCCGCGGGCACCTGCGAAGAGCTGCTGGCGATGCTCGAGGCGAGCGGGCTCGCACGGAGCACCGATGCCGGCGTCGAACTGGGCCACGACGTGATCGGTGACGAAGTCGCGTCGGTTGTCCCGTCGGTGATGCGCGTCAGCGCCGCGCGCAGCCTCGGGCGCGCGCTGCTTGGCGACGGAACTGCCGACATGTCGACCTTGCGCCTTGCCGCGCGGCTCCTCGTGGAGGCGCAGGACTGGGCATCGCTTGGTGAACTCGCGACGGCCTGGTTGCGCATTCGCCGCGTGAAGCTGTTCCGGCCTACCGCGCGCGAGCTGCACGCCCTGCTCGGCCAAGCGGTCGCACCCGGCGTTGTTGCACACGTGCAGGCCAACATGCCGTGGCGCACTCGGTGGTTCACGGGCGCGATGCCGGTGGCCGCGGCTCTCGCCGCCGTCATGCTCATTGGCGCCACCCGCGCCATGACGGACTCGCGAAACGTCGGGGCGCCGGCGGGCCTCCATCTCGAAGTCGTCACCCAGCCGATCGCCGACACGACGGGGCCCTTCATGGTCGGCCCGGTGGTCGAGGTGCTCGACGCAAACGGAGCGCCAGTGGACGCGTCCGTGCCGGTCTCGGTTTCACTCGTGCGGCTCCGTGGGCAGGGCAGCCTGACGGGGCGGCTCACGGAGCGAGCCACCCACGGCGTTGCGCACTTCGACTCCCTGTTCCTGAACGCGCTCAATGCCGATTGGCAGCTACGCTTCGAGGCGCCGCACATGCGGGCGGTGGTGAGCGAGCCGACGGGGCCACATGTGTCGGCGCGGCTCTTCGTCTTGGGCGGGCGCCTGAACGGGATGCCCGTGGACTCCTTGCACCCGTCCACGACCGTTGCCGCCGGTGATTCGCTGACCGGCGAGCTCTCGGTGCGCTTCCGCACCGTCTGGTCCTCCGGCATCGTGATCCTGGCCGGAACCCCGACCTGGGGGAATCCGCGCGACAACGCCCGGTTCCTCAAGGTCCTGCCGACGCCCGTCGCGTCTGGAATACGCTCCGTTCCCGTCGCGTTCAAGGCACCGAGGCGCCCCGGCGCCTATGAGGTGATCCTCGTGGTCACAGCCGAACCGGACGAGGACCATGCACTGTCGGGGACGAACTGGGTGACCGGCCCCGCGCGATGGGGCGACGGCAACGACGTGGCGCAGTGGAGCCCCGAGCAACTGATGGCCGCGCGCGACTCCGGATTTACGATCGCGCGAATCTTCCGGCACGACGCCGACATGCCGCGCGCGGCATTCAAGGCGGAGATGGTGGGGGCCGCGGTGATTGACGTGACGGTGACGGGCGGGCCGCCTGTAGCCCAAGGAGCGCGCGCCGGACGCTGACCGGGCGCTGACGGCCACGAGCGAAGATGTCGGCTCCCTTCAATGGAGTTCCGACATGTCTCAAGTCGTCCGAACGTGGGCTGTCAGGCTGGGTGCGTCGCTCATGCTCCTGGCATGTGCGCAGGAGTCGCTCGTTGCGCCGACGCGCACCGGCAGTGGCGCTGCTGCCGCCGAGGCGGTTTCCGCCATCAACACCTGCAGCACCTGCATCTTCGGCCCGGTTCGCTATGTCCGGGCCGCCGGACAGCCGACAACGCAGGTCTCGACGTTCGCTGCCGATACGTCCGCGCGCTACGTCCTGAGCATTTCAAGCGACGGATCGCGTGGGGCGAATGCCATCGTCTTGTTGAACGGCAAGACCGTCTACGATGGCAATGCCGTCGTGGATACGCTCTCGCTTGCGGCGACGAACACGATCTCGGTGCGCCTGACCGGGAAGCCAGGATCGCAACTGACCGTTGCCATCGAACAAGTGGTTCCGCCGGTGGCCAGGCTCAAGATCGTGTTCGCCACGAACGACAACAACGCGCTTCGCGTGTACTCGATGCGCGGCGATGGGTCAAACGTCCAGTTCATGAACGAAGGGACCGATCCCACCGAGGTCGGCAACCTTGTCCTCGCGCGCGGCGCCTTCCAGGACAACGCGATCTATGCCATGGACAGCACCGGGGCCAATCGTCACGAAATCCTCGGCCCCGGTCCCTCGTACGTACCGGATCTTTCGCCCGACGGCTCGCGATTCGTCCTCATGTTCGGCGATTGCGGGGGCGGCGACCACCCCGTTGCCATTGCAAATGCCGACGGAAGCGGCCTGCACGTCCTGAACGCCTGCACGTCGACTGCACCGCGTTGGTCGCCCAGCGGCAACCGGATCGCATTCTCTCGCGGGCTCACGGTCTACACGGCCAACCCTGATGGGTCCGGTGTCGTGGCCGTCACCTCGCTGCCCGGTGGCGACTACACCACGCTCGGGGGGGTCGTGTGGTCGCCGGATGGAACTCGGCTGATCTTCCCATGGCGCGCCCCAGGCCAATCAGCGTTTGGCGTCTACATGGTGAACGCCGACGGCACCAACCTGCACCAGGTTCCAGGCGGCCCTGGCGGCGACTCGTATCCGCAGGATTGGAGCGCGAACGGAGACTGGATCCTCGCAGGATCCACAGCATCGGGAACGTACCAGCTGTGGGTCATGCGTTCCGACGGGTCCTCGCCGAGCCAGTTGACGAGCGGCCCCGGGGACCTTGAGACGGCGCGCTGGGTGCGCTAGCGATGAAACAGGACGAAGAAACCCCGCCGGCGCTCGATGCCGGCGGGGTTTTCGATTCTCGGAAGTGGGCCTGGGTAGAGTTGAACTACCGACCTCACGCTTATCAGGCGTGCGCTCTAACCACCTGAGCTACAGGCCCTGCAAGAGCCTTGAAAATTAGCCGAGCCCGCCAGCCGGGTCAATTGACGCGCCGCTCCGCCCCGCCCCTCCTCCCCTTCCGGCTGCCCCGGGCCCACCTTTCCCCGCAGTACGCCGCGCGCCGTGCGCGCTCCGGCCGCCGCCGATCCTTCCCCTCCAAGCACCCCACCTCACCCTGCCCCGCCCCATGCCCCTCCGTCGCCTACGACCCGCCACCGTCCCCGCCCCCGCCCGCGTGCCGGCGCTCCTCGCCGCCCTCGCGCTCTGCGCCCTCCTCGCGCCCACGACCGCCCGGGCCCAGGCCAGGCGCCCCATGTCCTTCGAGGACATGATGCGCCTCAACCAGGTCTCCGACGCGCAGCTCTCACCCGACGGCAAGTGGGTGGCGTACGTCGTCGCCCACAATGACATGGACAAGGACGCCACGCTCCGCGACATCTACGTCGTCGGCGCCACGGGCGGTGAGCCGGTCCGCTTCACGGCCAGCGGCAAGTCGGACGCCAGCCCGCGCTGGTCCCCCGACGGCAAGTGGATCGCCTTCATCTCCACGCGCGGCGAGCATCCGCAGGTGTACCTCATCTCCGCCACGGGCGGCGAGGCCACGCCGCTCACCGACTCCAGGTCCGGCGTCAACAGCTTCGCCTGGTCTCCCGACGGCACGCGCATCGCCTACGTCGCGGCCCGTGCGCCCACAGCTGAAGAAGAAAAGAAGCAGAAGGACAAGGACGACGCCTTCGCGGTGGACCACGACTACCGCTACACGCGCATCTGGACCATCGACGTCGCCACGAAGAAGGCCACCGAGATCGTGAGCGGCGACTTCCAGGCGAACAATCCCGACTGGTCCCCCGACGGCCAGTGGATCGCGTTCACCGAGGCGCCCACGCCCAGGGCCGACGATGGGCAGCTCACCGACCTGTACGTGGTCTCGAGCACGGGCGGCACGCCGCGCAAGCTCTTCTCCAACGACGGCCCCGACAACGCGCCGCGCTGGTCCCCCGACGGCAAGTCCATCGCCTTCCTCACCCGCGTCGGCAAGGTCGCAACCGTTGGCCAGCTCCAGCTCGCCATCATCAGCCCCGACGGCGGCACGCCGCGCATGGTCGCGCCCAGCTTCGCCTACCAGCCGGGCCCGGCCACGTGGTCGCACGACGGCAACACGCTCTACTTCGAGGCGCCGGTGCGTACGACGTCGCAGCTGTTCAGCGTCAGCGCACAGGGCGGCACGCCCCGCCAGCTCACCAACGTGCAGGGTGTCATCTCGTCCGCGACGTTCTCGCGCGACGACCGCACGGCGGCCTTCGTCGAGTCCGACGCGCAGCACCCGGGCGACGTGTACGTCGCGCAGCTCGGCGAT
>DASZRI010000341.1:0-2121 GCA_035549215.1 Gemmatimonadaceae bacterium
GGCGCGCGATGGCGGGCGCCGACTCGCTCGCGGCGCAGCAGCCGTACTACGGGCAGCCGCCCGAGGGCACGGAGTGGGATCACGGGCTCGGCGGGTGCGAGTCCGGCTTCACGATCCCGGACGTGAACGATCCGGACGTCGTGTGGGCCACGTGCTACGGCAACAAGGTGAGCCGCTACGACCACAAGACGAAGGTGGCACGCGACGTGTCGCCCTGGATGATCTCGCTGGACTCGCCGCCGCAGGATGCGAAGTACCGCTGCCACTGGACGGCGCCGCTGGCCATCGATCCGTTCGACACGAAGACCGTGTACTACGGCTGCCAGGTGATCTTCAAGACGTCGGACGGCGGGCAGTCCTGGAGCGTGATCAGCCCCGACCTGTCCACGCAGGATCCGAGCAAGATCATCTCGTCGGGCGGCGTGATCGGTGACAACCTGGGCCAGTTCTATGGCGAGGTGGTGTTTGCCATCGCGCCGTCGCCGGTGGCGCGCGGCCTGATCTGGGCGGGGACGAACGACGGCAAGGTGTGGATCACGCGCGATGGCGGCGGCAACTGGACCGACGTCACGAAGAACGTGCCCGGGATGCCGGTGTGGGGCTCGGTGCGCAAGTTCTCACCGTCCCCGTTCGACGCGGGCACGGCGTACATGGCCGTGGACGCGCACCTGATGGACGACAGCAAGCCGTACCTCTACAAGACGACCGACTACGGCCGCACGTGGACGAAGATCAACGGCGACCTTCCCGCGTCGCATCCGCTGGACTACACGATGTCCATCACGGAGAACCCGCACCGCAAGGGGATGCTGTTCGCGGGCACGGGGCACGCGTTCTACTACTCGCTGGACGACGGGGCGCACTGGACGCACTTCAACCAGGGACTGCCGGCGGCGCCGGTGAGCTGGATCGACGTCCCGGCGCAGTTCCACGACGTGGTGGTCTCCACGTACGGGCGCGGCATCTGGGTGCTGCGCGACATCACGGCACTGGAGCAGGGCGCCACGGAGCAGGTGGCGGAGAACAAGCTGTTCGCGCCGCAGCCGGGCTATCGCGAGCCGCGCAGCGGGCGCGCCGACTTCACCTTTGCCCTGGCCAGGCCGGGACGCGTGCAGCTCGAGGTCATGGATGCGTCGGGCCGCGTGGCACGCAAGCTCGCGGTGAACGGGCGCGAGGGACTCAATCGCGTGACGTGGAACCTGCAGTACGACCAGGCGACGCCGGTCGGGCTGCGCACGGCGCCGCCGGATAACCCGTTCATCTGGGACGAGCCGCAGTTCAAGGGCAAGGACACGCGCCCGATCGTGCACTGGGGCATCGAGGGTCCGGAGCGCAATGGCCCCCTTGGCGCGCCGGGGCGGTACACCGTCCGCCTCGCGGTGGCCGGGCAGGACTTCTCGCAGCCGTTCGAGGTCCTGAAGGATCCGCGCATCGGCTCGTCGGTGACGGACCTGCAGGCCTCCACGGCGATGCAGGTGAAGATCCGCGACGACATGCAGTCGGCGGCCGAGATGATCAACCGGCTGGAGAGCATCCGGAAGGGGATCGAGGACAAGCTCAAGGATTCGACGACGGCGGCGACGTCGGCCACCGAGCTGCGCAGCATGGACCAGAAGCTGCTCGACGTGGAGCTGAAGCTGCTCTCGCGCACGGACCTGCACAGCGATGACAAGTGGTTCGTGGAGAAGTACCACGTGTACCTCAACCTCATCTGGCTGAGCGGCGCGGTGGGGCTCGGCGCAGGCGACGTGGCGGGCGGTGCGGACTACAAGCCGACCGACGCGCAGCACCAGGTGCTGTCGCTGATCGAGAAGGACCTGGCCGACGCCAAGGCGGCGTACGACAAGGTCATGCAGGACGTGCCCGGCTTCGAGCAGAAGATGGGGCTCCAGAGCCGGCTGGTCCCGTGAGGCGCGCGATGCCCGCCTCGATGGCGCGAATCGTCCGGCGTGGGGTCGGTGCGGCACTCGCCGTGCTGGCCCCGGCCGGGCTGGCGGTGGCGCAGCGCGCGCCGGCCAGGCCGGACGTCTCGCCGGCGCAGCAGTTCGTGATCGAGAACTTCAAGACGGAGAGCGGTGTCACGCTGCCGCGCGCCATCATCGTGTACGGTACCTACGGGCA
>DASZRI010000342.1:0-5489 GCA_035549215.1 Gemmatimonadaceae bacterium
CTCGTAACTCCTCGCGGCTTCGCATGTTCGCTTGACACGTCACTCGACGCGCTCTAAAGTTTGGGGTTATGGCTGAATCAGACGCTCCGGCACGCTCACGCACCCTCCTGTGGTGGGGCATCGCGGCGCTCACCCTTGCCGCAGGCTACGCTGACCTCGCGCGCGGGGGAGAGACCATTGCTCCCCTCCTGCTCGTGATCGGGTATTGCGTGCTCGTACCGCTGGCCATCCTCAAGTAGTTCCCGCAGCACGGGCCGGCACACACCGGGCGAATAGCTCAGCTGGTTAGAGCGCCTGCCTTACACGCAGGATGTCGGGGGTTCGAGTCCCTCTTCGCCCACTCGGGTGGGAGGAACTTCATCGTGTCATCGCTGGTACGACTCAACGTTCGGAGGTTAGGACAGTGAAGGCAATGCAGCGCCAGGTTGTGATGGCTGTTGGCCTCGTCACCGTCGTCGGCGCGCTGCCGGCCGCGGCTCTTGCGCAGCGGCAGATCGGTCCGGGCCCGGACACGCCCCGGCTGCTCGTGGGCACGCTGCACGGCAGCGACCGCCAGCTCGGCGTTGACGCTGCCGACGCCCTGCGCACCCGCATTCAGGACGAGTCGTCCGTGCGCGATCTGTACGTGATCCCGCGCAAGGACATCAACAGCTACCTGTCCTCGTCCGGCTACCAGCCCGACTCGGCGTTGAGCCCGACCGACATGAAGGAGCTGGCCAAGCTCCTTCGCGCCGACATGATCCTGGACGGCGACGTGAACAAGGCCCCGAAGGGCGTCCACGTCGAGGCGCGCCTCATGCTCTCGCGGGACATCTCCCTCGCGCAGCCACTGCCCCCGGTGGACGGCCGCGATGTCGGCGACGCCGCGGCGCAGCTCGAACGCGAGCTCTCGGCCGCCCGTCGCCAGCTGGACGGCAACAAGAAGTGCGAGGACGCGCTCCGCAACCGCAAGCCGCAGGAGGCGATCAAGGCGGCCCTGGACGCGATCCACGAATACCCGAACGCCACGCTGGCGCGCCTGTGCCTGGCCAGCGCGTACGCGGATTCGACGCTCGGCTTCCCGCCGGACTCCGTGCTCCGCGTGACCAACGAGATCGCCACGATCGATCCGAAGAACGCGTTCGCGCTGCGCATCGCGTACGGCGCCTACCAGAAGAAGGGCGACGACGCGAACTCGGTGCAGACGCTGCTCAAGCTCTACAAGCTGCAGCCCACCGACCAGTCGCTCGTCACGAGCATCATCGACATCCTCGGCCGCTCCGACCCGGCCAAGGCGCTGCCGATCGTCGACGACGTCCTCCAGCAGAACCCGGGCGACCCGACGATCCTGCACCAGAAGTGGCTGCTGCAGCTCCGCGTGTCCGACTTCAAGGGCGCGATGTCCACCGGCGAGCAGATGGTGCGCGCCGACACGGCGCTGGCCGACAGCACGTACTACACGCGCATGATCGCCGCCGCGACCTCCGACAGCAACAACGCGAAGGCCGCCGAGTACGCCGCGCTCGCGCAGAAGAAGTTCCCGAAGAACCCGGATTATCCGTTCCTGCAGGGTGTCGCGCTGCGCGGCGCCGGCCAGTACCCGGCCGCGGCGCAGGCCTTCCACCGTGCGCTGGACATCGACCCGAAGAACACCCGCGCCCAGCTCTTCCTGGCGCAGACCTACAGCGACATGAACCAGCCGGACAGCATGGCGGCGCTGGCCAACTCCGCACTGGCCGCCGGTGGCGACAAGTCGGTGTGGGGCCCGATGCTGCTGGGCCCGGCCAAGAACGCGTTCGACCACGCGAACCAGACCAAGGACCCGAACGACTGGCAGCAGGCCCTGACCCTGGCGCAGCGCGCCGACTCGGTGAGCGCCTCTGCGGCCGGCAAGTTCTTCATCGGCGTCGCGTCGTTCCAGATCGCCATCGACGCGCTGCAGAAGGCGGGCCCGAGCAAGAGCTGCGACCTGTCGAAGAAGGCGCAGGACATGTTCACGCTCTCGCAGCTGAACATGCCGGCGGGCGGCTCGATCGACGCCGGCACCGCCCAGAACATCCTCGGCTACGTCCAGAAGTACAGCCCGGTGGCCGACCAGATGGTCAAGGCGTACTGCAAGAAGTAGCGGCGCTCCGGCCCGCATGCGCGAAGCCCGCCGGCCTCCGGCGGGCTTCGTCGCTTGTGGGGGTAGTCCACCCCGTGTTTGCTTTCAACGCGTCGCTTGACGCGTCCTGCCGAGTGCCGATAGAATGACCGACCCCGCGAACCCGCCGTCGCCGCTCGCCTGGGCCAGCGCGTACCACGCGCCGGTGCTGGTGACGGACGTCGTGGCGCTGTTCCGCGATGCGCGCGATGTCCTGGATGGCACGCTGGGCGGCGGTGGCCACACCGCGGCGCTGCTCGAGGCCGGCGCCGCGCGGGTGACGGCCGTGGACCGCGATCCCGATGCGCTCGCCGCGGCGGGGGAGCGGCTGCGGCCATGGATCGCGGAGGGCCGCCTCCGGCTCGTGCTCGCCAACTACGCTCACCTCGACCAGACCGCGCTCGCCCCTGAGCGCTTCGACGGCATCCTGCTCGACCTCGGCATCTCGTCCCACCAGATCGACGAATCGTCGCGCGGCTTCAGCTTCCGGCCGGGTGCGCCGCTCGACATGCGCATGGGGCCGGATGCCGAGACGGACGCGGCGACCTTCCTCAACACGGCCGACGTCACCGAGCTGGCGTGGGTGTTCCGCGAGCATGGGGATGAGCGGCGCGCGATGCGGCTCGCGCGCGAGATCGCGCACCGCCGCGGGTCGCGGCCGTTCGCCGTCAGCGACGACCTCGTGAACGCGATTCGCGGCGCGCTGGGCCCGCGCACCGGCCCGGCCGACTTTGCGCGGCTCTTCCAGGCCGTGCGCATTGCCGTCAACGACGAACTGGCCGGGCTGGCCCGCGCACTGCCGATGCTGCGCGACCACCTGGCCCCGGGCGGCGTGCTGGCCGTGATCGCGTACCACTCCGGCGAGGACCGGCTGGTGAAGCAGGCGTTCCGCGACTGGAGCACAGGATGCGTGTGCCCGCCGCGCCAGCCGATCTGCACCTGCGGGCACGTGGCCCTCGGGACCCTGGTCACGCGGCGCGCCGTCGTTGCCGGCGACGCCGAGGTGGCCGCCAACCCGCGCGCGCGCAGCGCGAGGCTCCGGGCATGGCGCGCCGCGTAGCCCGCGGGTGGAACCCGCGCGCCATCGTGGCGCTGGTGCTGCTCGGTTTCGTTCTGGTGGCCACGGGCGTCATTGCCCGGAGGACGTACGGAATCCGCCAGGCCCGGGACCTGGTGACGCTCAACCGGAAGGTGGACGCGCTGCAGGCCGAGCGCGTGCGCCTGGACGCCGAGATCCGGGACGCGTCGAGCCTGGACCACCTGGCCCCGATCCTGCGCGATCGACTCCAGATGCACATCCCGGCCGACAGCATGGTCGTCAACCTTCCGCGACCGCGCCCCCAATGATCAGAAGCAGCCGCATCGGCATCATCCACCTCTCGCTCGCCGTGTTCGCGCTCGCGGTCATCGCGAAGAGCGCGCAGGTGCAGCTGGTGCAGGGGCGGTCGTGGGCGCAGCAGGCGCGGGCGATGCACACGAAGCAGGCGGACATCCCGGCGGCGCGCGGCCTCATCCTGGATGCGGCGGGACGCAAGCTCGCCGAGAGCCGCGACGTCGTCACGCTGTCCATCGCGCCGCGCGAGGTGCGCGACCCGCGCGCGCTGCGCAATGCGCTGCTGCGCGCCGGCGTGGACCGCAGCGTGATCGCGCGGGCCACGGACTCGACGCGCGCGTGGGTCGTGGTGCCCGGCCAGTTCCTGGCCATGGACGTGGCCCCCCTGACCGCGATGCGCGGCGTCTACGCCGACGAGACGAGCGATCGCACGTACCTCACGTCGGAGAGCACGCGGCGGATCGTGGGACGGGTCAACGCGCAGGGGGAGCCGCTGGACGGGCTCGAGCTCGCGCTCGACTCGCTGCTCCGCGGGCGGCGCGGCCAGGCGACGCTGGTACGGGACGCGCGCGGCCACAACCTGGAGTCGCCCACGGCGCCCGGTCGCGCGCCGCAGGCGGGCAACACGGTCGTCCTCACGCTCAACACCGAGCTGCAGCAGATCACCGAGCGCGCGCTGAGCGACGCGGTCGATCGCATGGGCGCCGAGGGCGGCGACATCGTGATCATGGACCCGTCCAACGGCGAGATCCTGGCCATGGCCAGCCGGCGCCTCGATCCGCGCTCGACGTCGGCGACGGCGCTGTCGGAGCCGTTCGAGCCCGGCTCGACGATGAAGCCGCTGGTGGCCGCGGCGCTGCTGACGCGCGGGCTCGCCAGGCCGACGGACATGATCCCCACGCACGGGGGCGTGCTCACGATCAACGGGCGCACGGTGCACGACGACCGCGAGGAAGGGCCCGAGCCCGACGCGCTGTCGCTGGCCGACGTCATTCGCCGGTCGAGCAACGTGGGCATCATCCAGTTCGCGGAGCGACTCACGTCCCGGCAGGAGTACGAGGCGCTGCGTGACTACGGCTTCGGCACGCCCACCGGGCTGCCATATTCCGCGGAGTCGAACGGGACGCTGCGCCCCCCCAGGTCGTGGTCGCTCCAGACCGGCAACTCGATGGCGATGGGCTATGAGATCGCGGTCACGCCGGTGCAGCTCGCCACGGCTTATGCGTCCATCGCCAACGGCGGGGAGCTGCTGCAGCCCGCACTCGTCAAGGAGATCCGCGATCCCGACGGCCATGTCCTCTACCGGCACGCGCGCCGCGTCGTTCGCCGCGTGATGACCGAGCACGCGGCCGCCGAGATGCGGCACATGCTGCTCGGCGTGGTGGAGAACGGCACGGCGGTGCAGGCCGACCTGGCCAACTACCAGCTCGGTGGCAAGACGGGCACGCCCCGGCGCACGGTCAACGGCCGCTACGCGCCGATGCAGTACAACCCGAATTTCGTCGGGCTCTTTCCCGGCGACGCGCCGCAGTTCGTGATCGTGGTCAAGCTCGACAACCCCAAGTCGTCCATCTACAGCGGCAAGACGGCGGCGCCGCTCACCAAGACGATCCTCGAGGCGGCGATCGCCGCACGCGACGCCGCGCTCGATCGCGACGAGCTTGCGCGCCGCGTCATCGCCCGCGCGCCGGACACCTCCGCTTCGGCGCTCGCGCTGGCGAATGCGCGCCGCGATCCGCTGCAGCTGGACTCCTTGCCTGCGGCAGGGGCGGACTCCGCGACACCGGTGCGCGAGGCCCCGCCCGTGGTGGACGCGACGTTCGCGCTGCCGCTGCGGCCGCCGCCGCCAGCGCCCGGGCTGCCGCCGCGTCCCGTGCCCGACGTGCACGCCCTCCCGCTGCGCGATGCCGTGCGCGCGCTGCATGACGCGGGATTCCGCGTGCAACTCGTGCGCGGTGCCTCGCCGCAGACCTGGCCCGCCGCCGGCGTGATCACGCCCGCTGGAGCGGTGGTCCGCCTCCAGTACGACTTCTG
>DASZRI010000343.1:0-3043 GCA_035549215.1 Gemmatimonadaceae bacterium
GTGCCGTGCCGCGTGGGCACGGTGCGCCAGGAGGAGGCGTTGCATCGCATCGCGTCCGGCCGCACGCGCGGCGGCCTTTCCGCCGAGCTCGCGCTGCTCGAGGACGTGGGCGTCGCGATGCGCGACTCGTCCATCTGCGGGCTCGGGCAGACCGCGTACGCCGCGGTGGAGTCCGCGATCAAGCGGCTGCAGCTCTTCGAGGAGGAGCGCGCATGACGACCCTGGTGCAGATCGAGCGGCCGCAGGCCGCGCCACGCGCGACCGTCACGCTCACGATTGACGGCCGCGCCGTGTCCGTGCCGGAAGGCACGACCATCCTGGGCGCGTGCCGGTCGGTGGGCATCGACATCCCGACGCTGTGCTTCCTGGAGACGCTCAAGCCCGTGAACGTCTGCCGGCTGTGCGTCGTCGAGGTGGAGGGTGCGCGCGTGCTCGCGCCAAGCTGCTCGCGCGCCGTGGAGCCCGGGATGGTGGTGCACACCGACTCCGAGCGCGTGCGCCACTCGCGCCGGCTCATCCTCGAGATGCTGGCGTCGTCGGTGGACCTGAGCACCACGCCGGAGCTGGACGGACTGCTCGCTGAGTATGACTGCGCACCCGATCGGTATGGCCCGCCTGCGCCCGCGGCGCCCGAGGGCGAACGGGACCACGCGATCCCGGGGCACCATGCGCCTCCCGATCCCGCGTACGCGGCCACCGTTGCGCAGCCCGCCAAGCTGGACAACGACCTGTACGTGCGCGACTACGCCAAGTGCGTGCTCTGCTACCGCTGCGTGGAGGCGTGCGGTCCCGACCACCAGAACACCTTCGCGATCGCGGTCGCCGGGCGCGGCTTCGACGCACGCATCTCGACCGAGTTCGCGACCCCGCTGCCCGACTCGGCGTGCGTGTACTGTGGCAATTGCATCGCCGTGTGTCCCACCGGCGCGCTGATGGCGCGCCGCGAATTCGACATGCGCGCCGACGGCACGTGGGACGAGTCCGCCCAGTCCGCCACCGACACGATCTGTCCCTACTGCGGCGTGGGGTGCACGCTCACGCTGCACGTGCAGGACGGCGAGATCGTGAAGGCCACGTCGCCGCTGGACAACGGCATCACGGTGGGCAACCTCTGCATCAAGGGCCGGTTCGGTTGGCGCTTCGTGCAGCCGAGCGCATCCGGGCGCGCGGGCCGCGGTGACTGACAACTCGCCGCTGGGCCCGGTCCCCGGGCTCGGCTACGGCCCGCCGGTTCGCGCACAGCGCATCCTGCGCCTGGGCGATGAGGGCTTCGAGCCCGACGAGGCGGCCATTGCGGAGGAAGTCCCGGTTGCGTTCGCGTACGGCGGCCGCACGCACGCCGTAATGATGGCGACGCCGGCCGACCTCGAGGACCTCGCGGTTGGATTCACGATCAGCGAATCCATCGTCGCGCGCGCGTCCGACATCACGTCGCTCGACATCGTGCGCCACAGCCGCGGCATCGAGGTCCAGATGACGATCCCGGCAGAGGACGCCGAGCGGCTGGCGGAGCGGGCGCGCGCGCTGTCGGGGCGCACCGGCTGCGGCCTTTGCGGCGTGGAGGCGATCGACGACGCCGTGCGTCCCGTGCGCCCGGTGGATGCGCGGCTGCGGGTGGACGCCGAGGCGCTGTGGCGCGCGGGCGCCGCGCTCGCCGGGCACCAGCCGCTGAACCTGGAGACGCGCACCGTGCACGCCGCCGCGTGGGCGACGCCGGACGGCGCGCTGGGCATCGTACGCGAGGATATCGGCCGGCACAACGCGCTGGACAAGGTGATCGGCGCGCTGGCGCGGGCCGGCACCGACGCGAGCCAGGGGTTCCTGGTCGTCACCAGCCGCGCCAGCTTCGAGCTCGTGCAGAAGGCCACGGTTGCGGGAGTGCCGCTGCTGGCCGCAGTTTCCCGTCCCACGGGCCTCGCCGTCCGCCTGGCGGAAGCAGCGGGGCTCACGCTCGTCAGCCTGCTGCGCGGGCGGACGGCGCAGGTCCATGCCCACCCGGAACGCATCAGCGTTCCCCTCACCCAGGAGGCGCGTTGAGCACTTCCGCTGTTCCTTCCGACATCGAAATCGCACAGGCCGCGCGGCCACGTCCCATCACCGACGTGGCCGCGGACCTCGGGCTTGGCGTCGACGACATAGATCAGTACGGCAAGTACAAGGCGAAGATCCCGCTCGACATCGCGCAGCGCCCGGTGCGCGGACGCCTGGTCGTCGTGACGGCGACGAACCCGACGCCGGCCGGCGAAGGGAAGAGCACGGTGTCGGTCGGCCTCGCGCAGGCGCTGCGGCGCATCGGCACGAACGCCGTGCTGTGCATCCGCGAGCCAAGCCTCGGTCCCGTGTTCGGCATGAAGGGCGGCGCTGCGGGCGGCGGCTATTCGCAGGTGATCCCGATGGAGGACATCAACCTCCACTTCACCGGTGATTTCCATGCCATTACCTCGGCGCATAACCTGCTGTCGGCGCTGATCGACAATCACATCTACTGGGGCAACGCGCTGGGCATCGACTCGCGCCGCGTCGCCTGGCGCCGCGTCATGGACATGAACGACCGCGCGCTGCGCGAGATCGTCTGTTCGCTGGGCGGCGTTGCCAACGGCTATCCGCGCGAGGCCGGGTTCGACATCACGGTGGCCTCGGAAGTGATGGCAATCTTCTGCCTCGCCAGAGACCTCGAGGATCTCAAGGCCCGCCTCGGCAACATCATTGTCGCCTACACTCGCGAGCGCAAACCGGTACGCGCCAAAGAACTCAACGCCCATGGCGCGATGGCGGCGCTGCTCAAGGACGCGATTGCGCCGAATCTGGTGCAGACGCTCGAAGGCACGCCGGCCTTCATCCACGGCGGCCCGTTTGCCAATATCGCGCATGGCTGCAACTCGGTGTCGGCGACGACCACCGCACTCAAGCTCGCCGATTATGTGGTGACGGAAGCGGGTTTCGGCGCCGATCTTGGCGCCGAGAAATTCCTCGACATCAAATGCCGCAAGGCCGGCCTGAAGCCGGATTGCGTCGTCGTGGTGGCGACCATCCGCGCGCTGAA
>DASZRI010000344.1:0-4146 GCA_035549215.1 Gemmatimonadaceae bacterium
CATACCCTCCCCCACCTCGCCGATCCATTGCCCGCCCGCGAGGCCGTGCGCTCGCTCATCGTCCAGGCGATGGCGCAACTCCTCCACCTGCAGCTTCAGCTCCAGCAGGCTCCGGACGATGAACTCCAGTTCGTGCCCGCGCGCGCCCTCACCGGCACGCGCCACCGGGCCCAGGTGCACGGGCAGCAGCCGCGCCGAGCCGCCCTCGCGAATCTGCCGCGGCAGGTCGTCCGGCCCGATCTCGTGCCCCGGCGCCAGCACCACCATGCTCTCCACCAGGTTCCGCAGCTCGCGCACGTTGCCCGGCCACGGATAGTCCACCAGCATCTGCATCGCTTCCGCCGAGATGCCGTGGAACTCGCGCTCGTGCTCGGTGGTGAACTCGCGGATGAACTGGCGCACGAGCAGCGGGATGTCCTCCCGCCGCGCCCGCAGCGGCGGCAGGTAGATGCTCAGCACGTTCAGCCGGTAGAACAGGTCGGCCCGGAAGCTCCCCTCCTCCACCTGCTCGCGCAGGCCGCGGTTCGTGGCCGCAATCACGCGCACGTTCACCGGGATCGGCTGCGTGCCGCCCACGCGCGTGACCTCGCGCTCCTCGAGCACGCGCAGGAGCTTCACCTGCGTGGCCAGTGGCACCTCGCCGATCTCGTCCAGGAAGATCGTCCCCCCGTCGGCAAGCTCGAACCGCCCCAGCCGACGCTCGGCCGCCCCGGTGAACGCGCCCTTCTCGTGCCCAAACAGCTCGCTCTCCAGCAGCGTCTCGGGCAGCGCGCCCACGTTCACCGCGATGAACGGCTTGTTCTTTCGGGGACTCAGCGCACGAAGCGCGCGCGCCACGAGCTCCTTGCCCGTGCCGCTCTCCCCCTCCACGAGCACCGTGCTGCTCACCGGCGCCATCTGCTCGACCTTCACCAGCACCTCGCGCAGCGGTGCGCTCTCGCCGATGAGGCCGGTTTCCCGCTGCAGCCGCCGGCGCTCCAGCACGCGCTTCACGCCGTCGTACACCTCGTCCACGTCCACGGGCTTCGTGTACAGCTCCACGAACCCCGCCGCGCGCAGCCGCTCGAGTTGCGCGACATCGTGCACGTCGGCCAGCCCGACGCATGACACGCCGGCCCAGAGCTGCTCGCGCACCACGGCCACCGTCGCCGCGTCGTTCAGGTCGCCGCTGAAGACGATGACCTCCGGCCGCTCCTTGCGCAGGATGGCGCGGATGTCGTCCAGCGGGGACGCGACCGCGGTATGCACGCCGTCCTGTTCCAGCAGCGCGTTGAGCCGCACTGCCGGCTCGACATCGTTCAGCGTGATGACGACTGTCATCCGGTTCCTCCACTGTGGTCCGTCGGCCGCCCGCGCAGGATCGCCACCGCGTGGTCGAGCACGGGCTCCAGCGCCGCGAGCCCGTCGCGCACGCCGCTCGTGGACCCGGGCAGGTTGACGACCAGCGTCCCCGCGCGCACGCCCGCCGCGCCACGCGCCAGCGCGGCCCGCGGGAAGCTCGCCATGCTGCGCATCCGGACGAGCTCGGCGATGCCCGGCGCCTCGCGTTCCAGCACGGCGCGCGTCGCTTCCGGCGTCACGTCCCGCGGGCTGAGCCCCGTGCCGCCCGTCGTGAGCACGACGTCGGCCGCGTCGTCGTCGCACCATGCGCAGAGCTGGCGGACGATCGCCGTCACGTCGTCGGGCACGAGCGTGCGCGCCGCCACCACGTGGCCGTGTGCCGAGGCCCAGGCAACGATGGCGTCGCCCGACGCGTCGGTGCGCTCACCCCGCGCGCCCGCATCAGAGACCGTGAGGACGGCCACGCGCATGCGATGCCCGCTTACTTGTGCGTGCCGTGCTGGTAGAACGGCGGCTTCACGATCGTGCCCGTGATGCGCTTGCCGCGGATCTCGACCTCGAGCGTGTTCCCCGGCTCGGCGTGCGCGGTCGGCACGTACGCCGTGCCGATCGCGATGCCGCAGCTCGGGCTCATCGTGCCGCTGCACACCGTGCCGCTCGGCTGGCCGTTCACGAACACCGGATAACCATGCCGCGGGAACGCGCCGCGCTCGGCGATCGTGAAGCCGACCAGCTTGCGGGGAATCCCCGCGGCCTTCTGCGCCTCCAGCGCCGCGCGCCCCGTGAAGTCACCCTTCTTCATCTTCACGATCCAGGACAGGTTGGCCTCGAGGGGCGTGACGGTGTCGTCGATGTCGTTGCCGTAGAGCGCCATCCCCATCTCGAGGCGCAGCGAGTCGCGGCAGCCAAGGCCGGTCGGCGTGACGTGCCCCGTATCCATGAGCGCCTTCCAGATCGCGGCCGCGTGCTTCGCGTCGAAGTAGAGCTCGAAGCCGTCCTCGCCCGTGTAGCCGGTGCGCGACACGATCACGTTCGGCACGCCGGCCACCGTGCCGGTCGAGAAGTAGTAGTACTTGATCGCGTCCAGGTTCACGCCGGTGATCGGCTGCAGGATCTCCTGGGCCTTCGGGCCCTGCAGCGCCAGCAGCGCAACGTCGTCGCTGATGTCCTCGAGCTTCGCGTCGAACTTCGCGAGCTGCCGGCTGATGTGGGCGAAGTCCTTGTCCTTGTTCGAGGCGTTGACCACCATCATCACGTGATCGGCAGCGCGGTACACCAGGCAGTCGTCCTCGAACGTGCCGCGGTCGTTCAGGATGCCGGAGTACTGCACCTGGCCCACTTCCAGCGCGGCCACGTTGTTCGTCGTGACGTAGTTGACGAACTCCACTGCCTGCGGCCCCGTGACGCGGAATTCGCCCATGTGGCTCACGTCGAAGAGCCCGCACTTCTGGCGCACCGCGTTATGCTCAGCGGTGATGCCCGCGGGATACTGGACCGGCATCTCGTAGCCGGCGAACGGGACCATCTTGGCGCCGAGCGCCACGTGGATGTCGTGGAAGGGCGTGCGCTTGAGCTCAGCGCTGGTATTGGCAGAGGCCATCGGAGCACTCTCGGTTCAGGGATGCAATCATCCGGAACCGGTAATGTGCCAAGATGGCAGGGGGGAAGCTAGGGGCGCGCGGCGCCTACAGCGCCTTGAGCGCGGCCTCGATCTCTTCGGCGTGCCCCGCCGGCTTCACCTTCTCGAACACCTTGGCAACCTTGCCATTCGCGTCGATGATGTAGGTCGTGCGCGCGACGCCCATGTACTTGCGGCCGTACATCGACTTCTCCTGCCAGACGCCGTACTTCTCGCAGACTTCGTGCTCCGGGTCGGCGAGTAGCGTGAACGGCAGGTCGTACTTCGCCTTGAACTTCTGGTGGCTCTTCACCGAGTCGGGCGACACGCCGAGGATCACGGCTTTCGATTTCCTGAACCGCGGGAAGGCGTCGCGGAACTCGCAGGCCTCGGTGGTACAGCCGCTGGTGTCGTCCTTGGGGTAGAAGTAGAGGACTACGGGCTTGCCCTTGAGGTCCTTGAGCGAGAGCGGGGTGCCCTCGTCCGTGTCGAGGGTGAATGCGGGTGCGGCCTTGCCGGGTGCGATCATGGTGGTGTCCGTGATGGGTTACGCGAGCGTCTCGCCGCCCATGAGCGCGGCCATGATCGCCTTCTGGATGTGCAGGCGATTCTCGGCCTCGTCCCACACGCGGCTCTGCGGGCCGTCGATCACGTCGGCGGTCACCTCCTCGCCGCGGTGCGCCGGCAGGCAGTGCAGGAAGATCGCGCCGGGATCCGCCTTCTTCATCAGCTTGGCGTTGACGACGTACTTCGCGAACGCCTTGGCACGCTGCTTCTGCTCCTGCTCCTGCCCCATCGACGCCCACACGTCGGTGGTGACGACGTGCGCCCCCTCGGCGGCCGCCATCGGGTCGCGCGTGACGGTCACCTTCGCCACCTTCTGCGCCTGCTCCAGCAGGTGGTCCGCCGGCTCGTAGCCCTCGGGGCACGCGATGCGCAGCTCGAAGCCGAACCGGTAGGCGGCGTTGATCCACGAGTTCGCCATGTTGTTCCCGTCGCCTATCCACGTCACCACCTTGCCCTCGTACGTGCCCAGGTGCTGCCGCACGGTGAGCAGGTCAGCGAGCACCTGGCACGGGTGGACCATGTCCGTGAGCCCGTTGATCACCGGCACGCTCGCATGCTCGGCCAGCATTTCGGCGTCCTGGTGCGCGAAGGTGCGGATCATGATGCCGTCCACGTAGCGC
>DASZRI010000345.1:0-1905 GCA_035549215.1 Gemmatimonadaceae bacterium
GCTCAGGTTGGCGGGCCCGTCCCAGCCGAGGTCGCTCGACGTGCGCATCGCGCCGGTGAACACCACCGGCTTGTCGGCGGCCACCGATCGCGCCACCAGGTACGCCGACTCCTCCAGCGAGTCCGTGCCGTGGGTGACCACCACGCCCTGTACCTCGGGCCGTGCCACGTGGCGCGCGATGCGCTGCCGCAGGTCCCACATGCGCGCCACGGTCATGTGCGGCCCGGGGAACGCGCCGAACTCGTCGATCTCGATGGGCGCGATGGCGTCGATTCCGGGCGCGAGCGCCACGAGGTCGGCGCCGGTGAGCGCGGGCACGGCCCCACCGAGCGCGGGGTCGTGCCGCATCGAGATGGTGCCGCCGGTGAAGATGAGGACGATCATCCGCAGAGGACGCTGCCGCCGTTGACGTTCAGGATCTCGCCGGTGACGTGTCGCGCCAGCGGGGAGCAGAGGAAGACGATCGGGCCCGCGATGTCGTCGGCCGACGCGACGCGGCCCAGCGGGATGCCCGCCGAGATGCGCTCGCGGCCGCCGTTCGCATACGGGATCGCGCACATCTCGGTATCCACCCAGCCGGGCGCCACACTGTTCACGGTGACGTCGCGCGGTGCGAGCTCGGGGGCCAGCGACTTCACGAACGAGATCATTGCGCCCTTGGACGCGCCGTAGTCGGCGTGCCAGGCCTCGCCGCGCTGCCCGGCCGTGCTCGCCACGAGCACGATGCGCCCGCCGTCGCGGATGACGCGGGCCGCCGCGCGCGTCGTGAAGAACATCGAGTCCACGTTCTGCGCCATCGTCCGGCGCCAGCGCTCGTCCGACATCGCCGCGACGCCTTCCTCGTCCGGCGGCCAGATGCCGGCGTTGCCCACGAACAGGTCGAGCGCGCCAAGCTCGCGCACCGTCGCCGCCACCAGCGCATCGGCGCCGTCGGGCGTCGAGATGTCCGACGCGAACGCTGCCGCGCGGCGTCCCATGCCCCGCAGCTCGGCCACCACCGCGTCGGCATCCGCCTTGCGCGAGTGATAGCCGATCATGACGTCGGCACCCGCGCGCCCGAGCAGCCGTGCCGTGGCCGCGCCAATGCCGCGCGAGCCGCCCGTGACCAGTGCCACCTTGCCGTCGAGTGAGATCACAGGTCGCGCTCCACGAGGTCGCAGATGATGTGCTCGATGCACAGGTGCAGTTCCTGTGCGCGGTCGGTGCGCGTGGTCGGGATGATCACGCTGTGGTCGGCCAGGGCCCGCAGCGGCCCGCCGTCGCGCGCGCTGAACGCCAGCACGGCCACGCCCTGCGCCCGCGCCGCCTCGGCGGCCCGCAGCACGTTGGGCGACTGGCCGCTGGTCGAGTGGATGATCAGCAGGTCACCAGGCCGGGCCAGCGCCTCCACCTGCCGGGCGAACACGTACTCGAAGCCCAGGTCGTTGCCGGCCGCGGTGAGCAGGGAGGTATCGGTTGTCAGCGCCACCGCGGGATACGCCCGCCGGTTGCGCATGTAGCGCACGACATACTCCGTGGCCATGTGCTGCGCGTCGGCTGCGCTTCCGCCGTTGCCGCAGAAGAACAGCGTGCCGCCACGGTCCACGGTTTCGCGCACCATCCGCAGCGCCTCGGCCAGGTCGGCCTCCATCTCGTTCGCCACGCGCGTCGCGGTAGCCGCGAGATCGCGCAGCGCGTCCCCGAATGCGTTTCCTGTTGTCGTCACCAGCGCCTGTTCCGTCGTGAAGAGGGTGATTACCTGCGTCCCAGCACCAGGTCCCGCAAGCGCGCCAGCATCCCCTGCCCCGCCTCCAGCGGCGGCACCTCGAGCGGCGCCTGGTCCGCGAGCAGGCGTCGCGCGTTCTCGCGCGTCAGCAACTCCGCCTGCTCTGCGGCGCCCTGCTCGAGCAGCCAGTCGCGCACGGG
>DASZRI010000346.1:0-2330 GCA_035549215.1 Gemmatimonadaceae bacterium
TACCTGGCGTTCGAGATCACGCGGACCGAGGCGAGCTACAATGCGCGCACGAATGCTGCGAGGCAGGTCCGCACGGGTGCGGAGCAAGGCGAGCTCGCGTTCAACGGCGTAGAGATCGCGGCCGCTGGTGCGCGCTTCCTCTTGCGCGGTAAGGTGGACCGAGTGGATCGCGGTGTGGACGAGCGCGTCCCGAACGCGGAACGCTATATCGCGGCGTTCGACTACAAGAGCAGCGCGTCCTCAACGCCCGCCAAGGGGCAGTCGAAGGGTTGGGAAGATGGCGTTGTGCTGCAGGTGCCGCTGTACGCGGCGGCGCTGCGTGTGCAGTTCCCATCCGACATAGTCGCGCGGATCGAGTATCGCACGCTCAGGAGTCCCGATGTCGTCCACGCGCTGGTGCTGGTGCCGCTGCGTGGTGGCAAGGTACAGGCCGGGGACGCGGCAGAGCAGAAGTTGCAGGGCGCACTGGACGCCGCAGGGCGCCGCGTGCTTGCTGTGCGCGGCGGGATACTCCCCGCGGCGCCCGCGAAGTCCACCGGGTGCGACTCGTACTGCGTGGCACGTGACATCTGCCGGATTCCAGGCGGCCCAAGGAAGGCGGGGGAGGGCGAGGAATGACCAGGCTCACAGAGGCGCAACGCGCCATCGTCGCCGCCACGGACGGCCATCTCCTGGTCGAAGCCGGTGCAGGATCGGGCAAGACGACCACCGTCGTCCATGCGCTGTGTCACCAGCTCGGCGTCGCCTCGGCCCCCGCCGGGGAGCCGCTCTCGCCAGTGCGCGAGCCGCTCACCATGGACCAGGTCGCCGCCGTCACGTTCACGAACGCCGCCGCCGCCGACCTGAAGCGCAAGTTGCGGCAGGCGCTGCGCGACGCGGGGCGTCGAGACTTGGCGTCGGATGTGGACGGGGCGCGCATCGGGACGATCCACGGATTCTGCGGCGACCTGCTGCGGGAGTTTGCCCTGCGCGCAGGCATGCGTCCCGGGCAGCGCATCCTGACCGAGGGCGAGGCGACGGCGCTGGCCAGGGAGTGCGCGCACGACGCGGTCCGGGAAGCACTGGAGCGCGGGGATGTCCCCGGGCTGGACGCGTTGCTGCACGGCCGGAAGCTCAAGGACATTCAGGAGTGGGTGACGGTAGCGTCGAACGACGCCGACCGGCTCGCACGCTGGGCGTCGAACGGCGACGGGATGCGCGAGCACGAGACGGCGCTCGTGCTGGTGGCGCAGCGCGCGCTGGCGATGCGGCGCGAGACGCTCCAGCGAGAGGGGGCACTGGACTTCGACGAGATGCTCATCGCCACGCGCGAGCTGCTGCGCAAGGATGAGGTGCGTCACGCTATCCAGCGTCGCCTGCGTCTCCTCGTGCTGGACGAGTTCCAGGACGTGGACCCGGTGCAGCGCGACATCGCGTTCCTGCTTGGTGGCGTGGACCGGGAGGATCCGGCACCGGTGCAGCTCCTGCTCGTGGGGGACCCGAAGCAGAGCATCTACCGGTTCCGACGCGCCGACGTCGCGCTCTGGAACGACGTCCGCGCACGGTTCAGCGCCGGAGCAGGGCGCGTCCTGAGCCTGAACGAGAATTTCCGGAGTACGGCACGGATCCTCGGGTTCGTGGACCGCGTTATAGCCCCTGACGCGCCGACGTCCGGCGATGGCGCCGAGATCGCAGTGGCGCCATACGATGTGAGGTATGAGCCGCTCATTGCGCGCGGTAATCGTGCGTCCTTGGACACGCCGGTGGAACTGGGAGTCCTGCCGCCGGCCGAACCCAGGAAGCCTGCAAAGCCTGGCAAGGAGCCTGAGGAAGGCTCGGCCCGACCGGCCGGTGCCGTACGCGAAGCGGAGGCGCGGTGGATTGCACGCCGGATCGGCGAGCTGCACGCTCAGGGCACGCGATATGGGGACGTCGCGATGCTCTTCAGCGCATGGGGCGCGGTGGACACCTATGCCGACGCCCTGCGCGAGCACGGAATTCCGTACTACCGGCTGCGCTCCGAGGGATTCTGGCAGGCTCGGGAAGTGCTGGATTGCCGCATCGCGCTCCGCGCCATTCGCGACCCGAACGACGACCTGGCGCTGGTGGGGTTCCTGAAGAGCCCGTTCGTCGGGGTGCGCGACGACACGCTGCTGGCGCTCACGCGCGAGGCGCGAGCCGGCGGCGTCGCGATGTTCAGCGCCTTGCGCCGCGTACAGCGGGAGCGCGGCCTGCTGGAGCGCGGGCGTACGATCCTCGAGCGGTTTGGGGCGCTCCGTGACCGGGTCGGAGTGCACGACCTGCTCGATCGGCTGATCCTCGAATCGGGGTATGCGGCGGTGGCCGCGCTT
>DASZRI010000347.1:0-5555 GCA_035549215.1 Gemmatimonadaceae bacterium
ACGGCGAGGTGAAGTTGCCGTTGCCGTCCGCGGTGATGGTGACCGGGGCGCCGATGAAGCAGGGATAGGTGAACGTCACCGTTGCGCCCGGCGCGGGGGCGCCGGTGGACTGCTTCACGATGCCGGAGATGCGGCCCAGGCCCGGCGCCGAGATGCTGATGGTCTGCACCGTGTTCGCGGCGAGCACGAAGCTCTGCACGGGGCCCTCGGGCTGGCCGGGCGGCTGCACCGAGATGTTGTACGACCCTGCGCCAAGGAGCGTCGTGGTGAACGAGCCGTCGGTTCCGGTGGTGAAGCTCATCACCGGGCGCCCGCCACCGGGATCCACGTTCACCGTGCCGTTGGCGATGGGCGTGGACGTGCCGGCGTACGTGGCATACCCGGCGAACCGGCTGTTCGCGGCCTGCACGAACGCGAAGTCCTGCGTTGCCGTCTTGCCGGGAACGATTGTCACCGCGGCGGTGGGGGCGGTGTAGCCGGTCAGCGCGGCCGACAGGTCGTAGGTGCCGGTGATGAGCGAGAACTGGTACGAACCGTCGCTGCCGGTCGCCGTCTGGAACGTGTAGCCGTCCGGCTGGTGCGCGGCGGAAACCACGACGCCGGCCGCCGGCTTGCCGGCAATGGTCGCGACGCCGGTGAGGATGCCGTTGATCGGCACCGAATCGGCGCTGACCGTCGCCGTGCCGCGGGCACCTCCCGCGAGCGCGGTGATCGCGTACACGCCCTGCTTGTTGACGGTCACGTTGCCGCTGGCGTCCACCGGCGCGCCGTTCGCGTCGGACGAGAGCCAGGTGACGGGCAGGCTGGGGGCCGCGCCGCCGTTCGGGCCCAGGAGCTGCGCCCGCATGCGGAAGGACACGGGGAAGGGGCCGTGCACGGCGGTGTCACCCGGCGACAGCGCGATGGAGCCCACGGCGCGGGTGACGTTCACCGCGCCGGTGAAATTCACGCCGGCCAGCGACGCGGTCACCTGCGTGGAGCCGGGGCCCACCGCCGTCACCTTGCCCTGCGAGCTGACGGTCGCGACGGTCTGGTCGGTGGTGGACCACGTGGCGCCGGTGAGCGCGTTGCCAAAGGAATCGAGAAGCTGGAGCGTCGCCGACGAATCCACCGCGATGTTGACGGACGCGGGCGAGATGCTTGCACCCGCCAGCGGGGCACTCACCACGAAGGTGACGCCCAACGAGTCCACCTGGTGAAGGGTGCGGAACTGGGCGCTGATGGCGCCATCGTAGGCGCCGACAGCCTTGACCCCGAAGGAGTAGGTGCCCGGGGTGAGCGGCGTACCCGTGAGGCGGCCGCCGGCGAAATCCATGCCGGCCGGCAGGCCGCCGGACACCGTCCACTGCCGCACGGAATCCGTGGCAAAGAACTGGACCGTATCCGGGCGCCCCGCGGGCAGGGTCGTTACGGCCGGCGGGATGACCTTGAAACGCGGCAGCACCCGGAAACTCCAGACCTCGGGCTGAATCCCGTCCGGGTTCTTGACCGTGGGCGCGGACGCCGATACCTGGACCGTGCCGGAACCGGTGGCCAAGAAGTAGAAGTGGTTGATTTCCTCGTCCTGGGCACTTGTCGCCGAATAGCCCACAAACTGCAGGATCGCGGGATTCGACGGCGTCGCGGCGACATTTTCCTGCTTCGCCTGCATGATACCTATGGCTGCCGAGCCCCCCGTTCCCTTCTGGATGCTCACCGTGAAGGCGACGTCAGCGGTGTCGCCGACAGAGACCAACAGGGGATTCTGCACCGTACCCGTGTCCCTGTCGGCCGTGTACCCCGTGAGCGTTGCGTCGCTCGAGTAGGAAAGGGTTGGAACGTGCTTGTCGCAACCGTCATCACCTGAGCCGACGAGGATGAGACTGGCCGCAAGGCACAACACGGCCGCACGCTGCGTGTACAGCGAGAATCGACGCAAATTCACAGGGGAGTTCCTCGGCTCGTCAGCGGGGGAAGCTGATTCGTCGGCGTGGGCCGCGGGACCGTGCGCCATGGGTGGCGCAACGCGCGGCCCACAAGATCGTGGGGGAACGGCGACAGAAGTTACCGTCAGGGCCCAGTGTTGCAAGGGCGCGACAGCCGTGTGCGGTAACGATCGCGTGTCGTCGGCGCCCGCTGTGCGCTGGGTCACCGGGCGCCCGCTGGCGCGCGGTGCCGGCGGCGAACCTAGTGACCCCGGGCGATCCCCTCGAGCCAGGTGCGCGCGGCGTCCACCTCGTCCTTTGTGATCTGGTGGGCCGTCGGGTGCCAGTGCACGGTCACGTCGGCACCCGCCGACCGCAGCACGTCGGCCAGGCGCTCCACCTGGTCCGCCGGCGCGATCCGGTCCATGCGGCCCGCCCCGATGAACACGGCGGTGCCATCCAGCGCAGGGACGCCCTCCGGGTCGAACGGGAGCATCGGGCTCAGGAGCACGGCGCCGCGGATGACGCTTCCCATCTGCAGCAGCAGGTTGGCCGCGATGTTCGCACCGTTCGAGAAGCCAGCCGCGATCACGCACTCGCGACGGAAGCTGTACGTCACCGCGGCACGGTCGATGAATTCGGCCAGCTCGGCGGTGCGGACGCGCAGGTCTTCCTGGTCGAAGACGCCCTCGGCGATGCGCCGGAAGAAGCGCGGCGCGCCACCCTCGAGCACCTTGCCGCGCGGGCTCAGCATGGCCGCGCCGGGAAGCAGCGCGCGGCCCAGCGGCAGCAGGTCCTCCTCGTCACCGCCCGTGCCATGCAGCAGCAGGAGCGTGGTGTCGCCGTGATATTCGCCCTCGACGCCGGGCGGCACGTAGCGGTGCACGAAGCTGAGCGCCTCGCCGCTTACGTCCTCGGGCGCGCCGGCGTGCGCGAACATCTCCGATGCCGGCGCGCGAACTCGCAGGTGGATGGGCGGCAGCACGGCCTGGATCTCATTGCGCATCGGCTCGTACTGCGACGGAAGCTGCAGCGCCTCGCCCAGGTGCTCGCGCGGTTCGTCCACGGTGAACCCTGGCGGATCGGTGGCCAGCTCGAACAGCACGCCGCCCGGTTCGCGAAAGTACACCGAGTGGAAGTACTTGCGGTCGATCACGTCGGTGGCGTGCAGCCCGGCCTTCACCACGGCGTCGCGCAGCGTCACCTCGGCCGCGTCGTCCCCGGCGCGGAAGGCGACGTGGTGCACCGTGCCCGCACCGCCCGCCGCGCGCACGAACCCGCCGATGTCGCGCACCTTCACGAGCGTCCCGGGGCCGCCGTCCCCCGCCGAAAAGACGTGCGTGCCCTCGGCGTCGTGCGAGGGGCGGAAGCCGAGCACGTCGGTGAGCACGCGCTCGGTCTCGTCGCCCTTGTCCTGCCACAGCGTCACGGAATGGAAGCCGCGCAGGGCATGGTCGGCGGGAATGCCCGGCGCGCCGTCCCACGCCGTGCGCGAGTCCGCCGCCGGATGCGCCACCAGCTCGAGCATCAGCCCGTCGTGATCCTGGAAGGTGATCACCTGCTCGGCGTGCGCACCGGTGCCGCGCCTGACCGGGCCCTGATACTTCACCTGGTGGTGCAGCAGGCGCTCGAGCCAGAAGCCGAGCGACGCTGGCGTGATGGCGAACGAGGTGACGGCGGCCTGGCCGGTGCCTTGGCGTCCGCGGCGCGCGCCGGGCCAGGGGAAGAACGTCAGGATGCTGCCCGGCGTGCCGTCGCCGTCACCATAATAGAAGTGGTACGTCTGCGGGTCGTCGAAGTTGACGGTGCGCTTCACGAAGCGCAGCCCCAGCACGCCCGCGTAGAAGTCGAGGTTGCGCTGCGGGTCGGTGGCGATGGCCGTCACGTGATGGATGCCGAGCACTGCGGTCATGGATGCCTCCGGCCTGCGCACGATCACGACTTCCTGGAGCGTCGCGCCGGCGTTGTGGAAGGACGCGCGCGGTGCGGCTGGCGTCCGTGCTGCGCGGCCACCGCGTAGATGACGTCCAGTACGGAAAGTATCGTGGTGCGCACCTCGTCGTCGCGGTGCAGCACGTCCACACCCCACGGCAGCGAGAGGCCGGCCACCGGGATCGCCACCGTGCCGCGTGGGGGGGTCGTGCGCTGCGACTCGAAGGCGATGCCCCAGCCGTAGCCCTCGGCCACGAGCGACCAGATGGTCTGCAGCCCCTCGTATGACCCCGCGATGCGCGGATGGAAGTCGTGCGCGGCGAACTGCGAGAACAGCGCGTCGTAGAACGGCGGCTGGAACCGGCGCGCCATGAAGAGGAAGGGCAGGTCGGCCAGGTCGGCGAACGTGAGCGATGCGCGCCGGGCGAGCGGGTGGCCGGCCGGGAGCAGCGCGCAGTTGAGCTGGTCGCTGATGAGGTGCTCGCGGTGCACGCCTGCCTGGAGTGCGGGCGACATCGGGCTCGCGTGGCAGAGGCCGATGTCAATGCGCGCGGCCCGCAGCGCGTCCGGCTGGCGCGGCGTGTGCAGCTCCTCCACCGTGATCTCCAGCCCTGGCGCGTCGTGCTCGGCGCGGCGCAGCACGGCAGCGGCGAACTCCAGCACGCTGGGCGTGGCCACGGTGCCGATCACGCAACGCGCGATCGCGCCGCGTCGCGCCCGCTGGGCCTCGGCGGGCAGCGCGGCCACTTCGTCGAGGATGTGCCGCACGTCGTGGTAGAACAGCTCGCCTGCGGGGGTGGGGCGCACCCCCCGCGCCTCGCGCTCCACGAGCTGCACGCCGGAGTCGCGCTCCAGGTCGCGCACCTGCCGCGACACCGCGGGCTGGGTGACGCGCAGCCGCTCGGCTGCGCGGCCGATGCTGCGTTCCTCGACGATGGCGGCGAAGTACCGGAGGTGCCGGAGTTCGATGGCGCGCACGCCGGGTTGCGCGGGGAGGCTCGCGTCGCGAGCGGCCGCGGAACTCGTGGCGGCGGAATCGCGCGCCGCGCGGGGAGCGCGGGCCGCCCTGGGCTGTGGATCGGCGGGCACTCGGCCGATGAGCCCGCGGATGGTGCCGATGATGGGACGGGCGTCGCCGCGCCGCCAGAAGACGGTGAGGGGGACCGGGACGTCCACGTCCCTGAGGGGCACGAGCGTGGTGCCGGGCGGGCAGAGGTCGCGCGCCGAGCGCGGGAGCAGTGTCCACCCCTGGCCGGCGGCCACCCGGGTGATGGTCGCGTGCACGGACCTCGTCTCACGCCACTGCGAGGGTGCGGCGCCCGCGCGCGCGAAGGCGTTGCAGATGTCGCGGAAGACGCCCGGGGTGAGCGCGGGATCCTGGCACAGGAACGGGAGCGCGTCCAGGTCGCGTGCGCGCAGCGTGCGCCGGCTCGCCAGCGGATGCGACCCTGGCAGCAGCGCGGCGTCGTAGCGGTCGATCGAGTGGACTTCGGACTCGAGCTCGGGATAGCCCGGCGGCACGGGGAGGCCGATGCCGATGTCCGCCTGATACGCGCGCACCGCTTCCCACTTCATGGTGAGCTCGGCCTCGATGGGCTCGATCTCGACGTGGGGCAGCTCGATGGCGGCGCGGGCCACGATGCGCGCGAGGAAGCTGGTCTGCGCAGGCCGCTTGCCCGCGACGATGACGACTCGACCGGCAAGGCCAAGGCTGGCCTC
>DASZRI010000348.1:0-4103 GCA_035549215.1 Gemmatimonadaceae bacterium
GGCGGCAGCGGCTGGGGAAGCGCCCCCGGCCGCCGCGCCCGGACTCTTCATGCGACCGCACCGACCGGACCTGCCCCGCGCACGGCACGTGCGCACGGCGAGCGACAGATGTTCTCGCTGATGCTCCTCCAGGCGATCGCCTCCCCTGGTCCGCACGCCGCGGGCATCGTCCCGCGCCAGGACACGGCGATCGTTCCCGACACCACCGCGCAGGCCGTGGTCCACACGCCGCTGCCCGGTGGCGTCGGCGCGTTTGTCCGTGCGGTGTTCAACCAGCCGCCCTGGCTCCAGGTGACCGCCGTCGTGGTCGGCGTCCTGGTCGCGCTGGCGATCGTCGCATGGCTGTGGACGCGCCGGCGTGACCTGATCCACTGGATCGAGACGCGCTCGCGCGGCTGGAAGATGGCACTTGTCGCCGCGGCGTTCATGGTCGCCTTTGCCGGGGTCGGGTTCGGCATGGCGAGCTGGCACTACGCGATGCACAACAACGATTTCTGCATCGGATGCCACGTCATGAATTCGGCGTGGACGCGCTTCCAGCACAGCGAGCATCGCAAGCTGCAGTGCCACGACTGCCACCAGCAGTCCATCTTCGCGAGCATGCGGCAGCTCTACCTGTGGGTGGCCGAGCGCCCGGCGGCAATCCCGCCGCACGCCAAGGTGCCTACGCAGATCTGCCTGCGCTGCCACAACCAGGCCCAGCCGGACAGCGTGTGGAAGCGCATCCTGGCCACGGCGGGGCACAGCGTCCACCTGCACAACGACAAGCCGGCACTGCGCAACATCCAGTGCGTCACGTGCCACGGCGCGGAGATCCATCATTTCGTGCCGGTGGACAAGACGTGCGGGCAGAGCGGGTGCCACAACACGACGCGCATCCAGCTCGGCAAGATGGCCGGGCAGACGTCGCTGCACTGCACGGGCTGCCACAACTTCACGCAGCCGGTGGCCGCGAACATCTCGCCGGACTCGGCACGCGTGAGCCTGATCCCGACACAATCCAAGTGCCTGGACTGCCACGCCATGCAGAAGCGGCTGCAGTCGCAGCTCGCGTCCCTGGACCCGAAGACGGAGCCGCACCACGCGGTGTGCGGGTCGTGCCACGATCCGCACAAGCAGGCGACCACCAAGGACGCCTTCCGGAGCTGCGCCACCGCACAGTGCCATGCGCGTGCGGACACCCTGACGCCGTTCCATCGCGGGCTGCCGGACAACGCGCTCGCGAACTGCGGGTCATGCCACAAGGCCCATGTATGGAAGGTGGAGTCCAAGGCGTGCACGGCCTGCCATCGAAACCTGGACGGTGGCACGCCGCACGTGGCGAGCCCGCACCGGGCGGCAGCGTCACCGGCCGCGGCGGATGCGGGAACTGCAGCGCCGTCGCCCGCACCGCACGAGCTGCGGCGCCCCGGTCCGTCCGTGGACGAGGCCACCTGGCAGGCAGGAGTCCCGCCGCTGGCGCCGGCAGCGCAGGATACGACGAAGTTTCGCCACGACGCGCACCGTACTCTCGCGTGCCGCGAGTGCCACAGTTCGGAGAACACGCACGGGGCGATCACCGTCAAGCAGCCCGAGGGCTGCCGGTCCTGCCATCATGCCACGACGCAGGCCGCCACGTGCACGACGTGCCATCGGCAGGACCAGTTGCCGAACCCGACGCTCACGCAGGCGCTCACCATGAGCGTCTGGCCCACGCCCAGGTCACGGGCGCTGGGATTCGATCACGCCAGGCACACGACGTTGGCGTGCCGCACGTGTCACACGGCGCCGTCCACGCTGGCTCCGGAGCGGACGTGCGCATCCTGCCATGCGCAGCATCACGTGGCGACGGCGACGTGCGCGTCGTGCCACCCGCCAACGGCACTGGCCGACCAGCGCATGCATCCGCGCGTGGAGACGCACGCGGGATGCGGCGGATCCGGCTGCCACGCGGATGCCGCGGTGCGCGCGCTGCCGCCGACGCGCAACGTCTGCCTGGCGTGCCATCGCGACAAGGCCACGCACCAGCCGGGCGGCGACTGCGCGACCTGTCACATGCTGGGGTGGAGCGCGCAGCCTGCCGCGGCGGGTGGAGGGCATAGATGAGACGCGCGTTGAGGCGAGGCGGGGTGGCGCTCGCGATGGCCGGCGCACTGGCGCTGCCGCTGCACGCGCAGGGCGTGATCATTCGCGGCAGCAGCTCCGCGCAGCTCGTCGACCTGCGGCCGGTGGTGACGGACAGCGTTCCGTTCGCGTCAACCGACTCGATCAGCGGGACGCTCCGTCGCACCCCGGCCGGCGTCATCACGAACTGCCTGCTGGGTGACCGGTACTGCTACTTCTCGCGGTCGGCAGCGCGCACGAGCCTCGTCGCGATGATGCAGGACCTGGACATCACGGCGTGGGGGTTGGGGCAGGGCATCAGCGTGCACGCGCAGCTTCGCGGGCGCGCGGCGACGGGCGACGCGCGCGACCTGTGGCCACAGGCCACGCAGTCGTTCGACGCGCTGTCGGCGTACCTCGAGCTCGATCGACAGGCGCTCACGGCGCGCGTGGGACGGCAGTGGATCACCTCCGGGCTCGGCATGTTCAATATGGACGGGGCCGACCTCGTCGTGCGTCCATGGCGCTGGCTCGCCGTCGAGGCCTACGGCGGCGGTACGCTCATCCAGGGGCTGGATCGTCCGCTCGGCGCCGCTGCGCTGGCCCCGGTGGAAGACATCCCGCCGGTGGAGCGCTCGTTCCTGGCGGGTGGCAGCGTGCAGGTGCGTCCCGGGCCGCTCGGCGCCTTCCGCGTGCAGTACCAGCGCGAGGTGCGGAACGACCGCGGCGCACTCTACTCCGATCGCCTGGCGGCGGACGCCGAGATGCGGCTGGGGCGCGCGACTGTTGGCGGCGAGCTCACGCGCGACCTGGCGGCGGGCGTCTTCGACGACCTCGCGGCCCACGTCGGCACCACGCTCGGTGCGCAGGTGAGCGGGCAACTGGAGGTGCGGCATTACACGCCGTACTTCGACCTCTGGACGATCTGGGGCGCGTTCGCGCCCGTCGGTTACGATGAAGCCACGGCGCGCATCGCGTGGACGAGGCGCGACGCGCGGCTCTCGATCGGCATGTCGGGAGGCGCGCGTCGCTACAACGAGACGCACACCGGGCTGTCGTTCCTGCCGCTCCGGAATGACGGGTGGCGCGCTGGCGCGAACGCGACGGCGCGCATGGCCGACGCGTGGTCGCTCGAGGGCAGCTACAACATCGATCTCGGCTTCGGCGCCTCGACGACTGACGGCGATGCTGCGTTGCGCTGGTCGCCCAGCGATCGCGGGTCGCTCGCCGTGCGCGGGATGGCCTTCCAGGACCTGTACGAATTCACGATCGGGGAGGGGCGCGTCGTTGGCATCGGGCTCGAAGGGCGCGTGGACCTGACGCCGGAACTGGCCGTCGCGGGCGACGCGAACCTCTTCCGGCATGCCGGCAAGGACCAGCCGCAGCTTGCCGACTGGAACCAGCGTCGCGCCAGCCTGCGGCTCGAGTGGCGGGTGGGCCGGGAACCCGGGTGGGGCCTGGGTGGAGTGCATGCGCCATGAAAGTGCCACGGATGCTGGTCGCCGCCGTGCTCATTGCGGGCAGCGTGGGGTGGATGACGCTCCAGGCGCCGTCGCGATTCCCGCACGCGCGCCATGCGAAGCTCTTCCCGACGTGCGCCGGGTGCCATGCGGGCATCCTCAGCGGCGACTCCACGCAGGACTTCCCGACGATGGCATCCTGTGCGCGCTGTCACGACGGGAAGATCGAGCGGCAGGTGACCTGGTCGCCGCCGGCACGTCGCGCCAGCAACCTGAAGTTCTCGCACCTGGCGCATGTGGACCGCGCGCGTCGCGCCGGCGTGAGCCCCGCCTGCGCATCCTGCCATGGGCTGGGCGGTGACACGACGCGCTGGATGCGCGTGGCGGGCGCATCGCCCGATGCGTGCATCGCGTGCCACGCGCACCGTGCGCCGCAGCACCTGGCCGACGCCGCCGTCTGCACGACGTGCCACGTGCCGGTTGCGCAGGCGCGCGGGCTGTCCGTCGCCGAGCTTGCCGCATTCCCCCGGCCGCCGTCGCACGACACGCCCGGATGGGCAT
>DASZRI010000349.1:0-3284 GCA_035549215.1 Gemmatimonadaceae bacterium
CCACCGAGATGGTGGCCCGCAACATCGAGCGCCGCCTGGGCGGCGAGGCGCGCGACCTGCACTACGAGTCCCGCGGCATCCGCAAGGACGGCACGCTCATCGACATCGAGGTGCACGGCACCGCCGCCGAGTATCGCGGGCATCCCGCCATCCTCGGCGCCCTGCTCGACGTCACGGCGCAGAAGGAGGCGGCGCGTGCGCTCCGCGAGCGCGAGGAGCAACTGCGCCAGGCGCAGAAGATGGAGGCCGTGGGGCAGCTCGCCGGCGGCATTGCGCACGACTTCAACAACATGCTCACGGCCGTGCTCAGCAACGCCGAGCTGGCCTTGCTGGAGATGGACGCCGGCGCCGCACCCCGCGAGCTGGTCGCCGAGATCGCCGATGCCGCGCGGCGCGCCTGCTCGCTCACGCAGCAGCTCCTGGCGTTCAGCCGGCGGCAGATGCTGCAGCCGCGCGTGCTGTCGCTGAACGCGGCCGTCACGGACGCGGAGTCCATGCTCCGCCGCATGATCGGCGTCGCCGTGCGCATGCGCACGACGCTCGCGCCCGATGCCGGCGACGTGAGCGCCGACCCCGGACAGCTCGCGCAGGTGATCATGAACCTCGCACTCAACGCGCGTGACGCCATGCCCCGCGGCGGGTCACTCACCATCGCCACGGGCAATCGCGAGGTCGGCGGCGAGGAGGCGGCGGCGCATCCCGGGCTCACCCCCGGCGCCTACGTCGTGCTCACGGTGCAGGACACCGGCGAGGGGATCCCGGCGGACGTGCTGCCGCACATCTTCGAGCCGTTCTTCACGACCAAGCCGCAGGGCAAGGGCACGGGCCTCGGGCTCGCCACCGTGTACGGCATCGTGAAGCAGTCGGGCGGGTACGTCGCGGTGGAGACGGGCCCGGGCGCGGGCACCACGTTCACGATCTACCTGCCGCGCGTCTTCGCGCCGGAGCCCGAGCAGGCGCCGGCGCGCACCTCGGATCCGCAGCGCCTGCTGGCGTGCACCGTGCTGCTGGTCGAGGACGACCGTGCCGTGCGCGATGTGACGAGCCGCATCCTCGAGGCAGCCGGCTGCTCGGTGGTCGTGGCCGACAACGGACGCGCGGCCCTCGACCTGTGGGCCCGGTACGGGCAGTCCGTGGAGCTGGTGATCACCGACGCGATCATGCCGGAGATGGGCGGCGCGGCGCTCGTGCAGGAACTGCGTCGCCAGCGGCCCGGGCTGCCGGTGCTCTACATCTCCGGGTATACGCAGGGCACGGTGGAAATCGCCGCGGCCGAGCGCAGCTCCACGCGCTTCCTGCCCAAGCCATTCACCCAGGACCAGTTGCTGCTCGCCATGCGCGAGCTGCTCGACTAGCGTCCGGCGATTCCAGCGGCGCGGGCGGCCCGGCTGGCCGCGCCGCTCAGAGCTCCACCTGCGCGCCCAGCTCGACGACGCGGTTCGGCGGGATGTTGAAGAACTCGGTGGCCGAGCGCGCGTTGCGCGACATGATGACGAACAGCTTCTTGCGCCAGCGCGCCATGTCGAGCCGGCGCTCCTCGCCCCTGGGCAGCGCCCGCGGCGTCGTGCGCTTCTCGCCCTTGCCGAGCACGATCAGGCGCTCGCGGCCCAGGTAGAACGTCGTTTCGTTGGGCTTCGCCTTGAGTCCCAGCGCGCGCGCGCGATTCAGGATGTCCGGGACGTTGGGCGTCTCCATGAAGCCGTAGCGCGCCGTCACGCGCCAGAACCCATGGTCGAACCGCTCCAGCGTGATGCGCTCGTCCGATGTCACCTCGGGCACTTCCTGTGCGAGGATGGACATCAGCACCACCTGCTCGTGCAGCACCTTGTTGTGCTTGAGGTGGTGCAGCAGCACCACCGGGACGCCCTGCGGGGACGAGGTCATGAACACCGCCGTGCCCGGCACGCGCACCGGCTTCCGCCGCCCGACGTCGTCCATGAACAGGTCGAGCGGCAGCGAACCGCCGTGCAGGATGCGGTTGAGCATGATGCGGCCCCGCTTCCACGTGCTCATCAGGGTGAAGATCCCGATTGCCAGCGCGATCGGCACCCAGCCGCCATGCTCGATCTTCACCACGTTCGCGCCAAGCAGCGAGAGGTCGATGGCCAGGAACGCGGCCGTGAGCAAGGCCACGCGCCAGAACGGCCAGTGCCACTTGTTCCGCGCCACGACGTAGAAGAGCAGGGACGTGATCACCATCGTGCCGGTCACCGCGATGCCATAGGCCGCACTGAGCGCCGCCGACGTCTGGAACGCGAGCACGAGCAGGATGCACCCCAGGCGCAGCAGGTTGTTCACCTCGGGGATGTAGATCTGCCCCGCCTCGCGCTTGGACGTGTGCACGATGGTGACGCGCGGCGAGTAGCCGAGCTGCACGCTCTGCTGCATGAGCGAGAACGCGCCGGAGATGAGCGCCTGCGACGCCACGATGGTGGCCAGCGTCGCGATCACGACCAGCGGGTACAGCAGCACCCGCGGCGCCAGCATGTAGAACGGATTTTCCACCGCGTCCGGGTGGCGGAGCAGGATGGCGCCCTGGCCGAAGTAGTTGAGCAGCAGCGCGGGGAACACGAGCCCGAACCACGCGAGCTGGATCGGCCGGCGCCCGAAGTGTCCCATGTCTGCGTACAGCGCCTCGGCTCCCGTCACCGCCAGCACGACGGCGCCGAGCACGAGGAAGCCCGCGGTGCCGTGTGCGAGGAAGAAGCGCACGCTCCATGCCGGGTTGAGCGCGAGCAGGATGGCCGGCGCACGCACGATCTCCGCGATCCCGAGCAGGGCGATCGCGATGAACCACACGGTCATGATAGGGCCGAACAGGCCGCCCACGCGGCCCGTGCCATGGCGCTGCATGCCGAACAGGCCCAGGAGGATCACGACCGTGGACACGACGACGATGAAGGTCGAGAGGTGTGGCGCCGCGACCTGCACGCCCTCGATCGCGCTGAGCACCGAGATGGCCGGCGTGATGATGCCGTCGCCGTAGAGCAGCGCCGCGCCGAAGAGGCCGAGCGCGACGAGCATGAAGCCGCGCGGCTTGCCGTCCTTGCGCCGCATGATGAGCGCGAGCAGCGCGAGGATTCCGCCTTCGCCCTGGTTGTCGGCCCGCATGATGAACGTGATGTATTTCACGACCACGACGAGCACGAGCGACCAGAAGACGAGCGAGAGGATGCCGAGCACGTTGAGGTCGGTGCGCTCGAGCGCCGCGAGCGGGCGGCCGAGCGCGTCGTTGTGCTGCGCGAAGCACTCTTTGATCGAGTAGAGCGGCGAGGTTCCGATGT
>DASZRI010000350.1:0-3064 GCA_035549215.1 Gemmatimonadaceae bacterium
CGCGAACACCGTGTCCCCGAGATTGTCGAGGCTGACGAGCAGCACCCGCTGCGGGGCGCGCGCCAGCCCGGCGGCCTGGGGGGGAGGGGTCATGCGTGCGGTGTCACCTTGCGTGGCGCGTGGAACGGCGTTTGCTTGTGCGGCCCTGATGATGCAACATCAATCGGTGAGCCCGGCGTGGCAAGGTGGTCAGCTGCGTGTCCTGCAACTGGACACGGAACGCGGATGGCGCGGCGGCCAGCGCCAGACCTTCCTGCTCGCGCGCGAGCTCATGCGCCGCGGTCACCTGAGCTTCGTCGCCGCGCGTCCCGGCGAGCCCCTGTCGCAGCGCGCCCGCGCCGCCGGCATCCCCGTCGTCGCCGCCGTCCCCACGGGCGAGGTCGGGCTCATCACCGCGTATCGACTGCGTCGCATCATCAAGCGCCACGGCATCCAGGTCGTCCATGCGCAGGCCGCGCATGCCGTCATGCTCGGCGCGCTTGCCGTCATCGGCACTGACGCGCGCCTCGTGGTCACGCGGCACCTGGCGCGCGCGCCGCGCGCCAATCGCATCACGCGCTGGAAGTACAGCCGCGCCGACGCCGTCATGGCCGTGTCCAACGCCGCCGCGCGCGCGCTCGAGTCCGCGGGGCTCGACGCGAGCCACGTGAAGGTCGTGCCGGGCGGCGTCGAGGTCGAGCGCGACGCGACGCCGGCCACCGCAAGGACGCTCGCATCGTTCGGCGTGCCCGCGGGCGTCCCGCTGGCGGTGATGGTCGGCGCGCTCGTGCTGCAGAAGGATCCGGTCACCTTCGTGCGCGCCATCGCCGCGGCGCGAAAGCAGGTGCCCGCGCTCCACGCGTTGCTGGTCGGCGACGGCGAGCTGCGGCCGTCGCTGGAGGCCGAGGTGCTCTCCCTCGGGCTCCAGGACTGCGTGCACTTCGCCGGCTTCCGCGACGACGTGGACGCCCTGCTTTCCGCGGGCACGGTGGCCGTGCTCAGCTCGCGCTTCGAGGGGCTGCCGCTCGTCATCATGGACGCCTTCGCGCTCGGTGTGCCCGTCGCGGCCACGGCCGGCAGCGGCATCCCCGAGCTGGTCGAAGACGGCGTGACGGGGCTCCTCGTGCCGGTTGGCCAGCCCGCCGCGCTCGGCGATGCCATCGCGCGCATCGTGCGCGATCCCGCGCTCGCGGCCACGCTGCGCGAGGGCGGGCGGCGCCGCGTGCAGGACTACTCGGTGGCGCGCATGGTGGACGCCACCGAGCGCGTGTACGCCGAGGTGCTCTCGGCGCCGGTCACGCCAGGGCGCTGAGCGCCTCGCGCACTGCGGCGAGGTCCGCGTCGCCGATCGCGGCGCCCCAGCGGTCGCGCCACTTGCGGGCCGAGCGTTCCAGTCGCGCCAGGTTGTGCCGGAGCGCGTAGCGCACGTCAGCGTGGAACGTGATCCGGTCCACGTCCAGCACCCACGCCTGCGGCCCGTCCGGGGCGCCCGCGAGCAGCACGTTCTTGAGGTTCAGGTCGTGGTGCCGCGCGCCGAGTTCCGACAGTGCGCCGACGAGTGACGCGGTCGCGGTCCACGCGGCGCGCCGGTTGGCCTCCGGCTCGCTGGGCGCAAGTGCTGCGGCCAGGTCGCGGCTCGCCGGCACTTCGCGCGTGAGCACGTCGCTGCGCGCGAGTCCGGCGCCCGTGCGATACACCGCGTAGCCGAGCACCAGCGGCGTCGGGACGCGCGCGTCGAGCAGGCGCGTGGAGATCGCCAGTTCGTGCGGCGCGCGCGTGGGGGCAAGGAAGAGGTCGCGCGTGAGGGACGCCAGCAGCCCGCCGTGCCGGCTGTGCCGCACCACGGCACGCTCGCCGGTGCCGGGAATCTCCACGGCGAACGCGGCGGCGCGGCCGCGATACTCGCGACGGTCAGGCTGTGCGCGCGCGAAGTCGTACAGCGTGCCCCGTGCCACGATCGCGCCCAGTGCCTCGGCGACCTCGCGGCGCGCCACCAGCTCCGTGCGCCCGACGCGCGCGCGGACGTAGCCGTCCGGCGGGTGGTGCGTGGTCACGCCGTGACGCGGAAGACCGGGACCGGCTGGCTCTTGCCCTTGAGCTCCATCGGCGGGCAGGCCTCGAGCGGCGGCGGGTGCTGCAGCGCGCGGCGCATCTCGTCCGAGAGCAGGATCTCGCCAGGCCCGGCCACGGCGCACAGACGGCTCGCCGTGTTGATCGTATCGCCGATGACGGTGAACTCCAGGCGCCGCTCCGAGCCGATGTTGCCGGCAAAGGCCTCGCCGTAGTTGAGCCCGATGCCGATCTCGAGCTCGGGGCGCCCCTCGCTCCGCCACCGGGCGTTCAGCGTGCGCAGCTCCTGCATCATCTGCAGCGCGGCGTTCATCGCCTTGTCCGGATCATCGGATGAACCGATCGGCGCGCCCCACTGCGCCATCACGGCGTCGCCGATGAACTTGTCCAGCGTGCCATCGTTGCGGAACACGCAGTCCACCATCTCCGTGAAGTACTCGCTCAGCAGCCGCGCCATGTCATCGGGGTTCATCGTCTCCGACAGGGCCGTGAACCCGCGGATGTCGCTGAACAGCACGGCCACCGGCCGCTTCTCGCCGCCCAGGCGCGTCGCGCCCGCCGACGTCGCGATGCGCTGCGCGAGCTGGGGCGTGAAGTAGCGCTCGAAGTTGCTGCGGGCCAGCGTCTCGCGCCGGATGCGCTCCGCGAACTGGCTGTTCTCGATGGCCACGGCCGCGATGCCCGAGAACGCGACCACGAACTCGAAGTCGTCGTCGCTGAACCGGTGCGTCGTCGTCACGTTGTCCACGTAGAGGACGCCCAGCACGCGGTCCTCGCTCCCCATGAGCGGCGAGCAGATGGCCGAGCGGATCTGCTGCATGAGGATGGACTGCCCGCCGAAGCGCTCGTCGGCGCCGGCGTTGTCCGACAGGATCGCGACCTTGTCCGCCACCGCCGCCCGCGCGATGGACTGCGGCACCGCGCGCGGCTCCGTGGAGCCGCGCTTGTCGCGCGAGATCTTGGGCACGAGCTGCCCCTGCTCGTCCACGAGCAGGATCGCGACGCGGTCCACCTC
>DASZRI010000351.1:0-4054 GCA_035549215.1 Gemmatimonadaceae bacterium
CGCACCGCCCAGGGGCGCGATGGATTCCCCGGGCTCGCCGATCGCACATGAGCGGCTCGCCGAGCACGCACGCCATCGTCCGCGCGGCCGTCGCGCCGATGCACGCCGAGGCGCGCGTGTCCAGCCCGCAGGTGTCCCAGCGGCTGGGCGGGCACCTGGTGGAGATCCTCGAGGTACGCGACGAATGGCGGCGCGTGCGCGGCGCCGACGGCTACGAAGGCTGGATCCACGCCGGCTACCTCACGCCCGCGCCGCCGCCAGGCGCGCGACAGAGTGCGGGGCTGCAGCGCATCTCGCTCGGCTGCGTCGCCGGCAATCCTGCGGGCGGTCACCGCGCGCTTCCCCTCGGCGCCTTCCTCGCGCCCGAGGAGGTCGTGCAGGCGGGCGAAGCGATCGACGCGACCGAGCAGCCGCACCGATTCCCGCGCGACGTCGTGGCCATTGCGCGGTCGGCCCAGGCGCTGTTCGAGGGCACGAGCTACCAGTGGGGCGGCGTCACGCCGTGGGGTGCCGACTGCTCCGGGTTCGTGCAGTCGGTGTTCTGGCTGCACGGCGTCATGCTGCCGCGCGACGCGTACCAGCAGGCGGACGCGAGCGCCGAGTGCCACCACGGGCTGGCGGAGATCGAGCCGGCAGAGCTCGCCTTCTTCTCGGATCGCCCTGACGGCGCGATCACGCACGTCGGAGTCGGGCTGGGCGGCGGTCGCCTGGCGCATGTTGCCGTAGGGCGCGGCGGGTTCGCCATCGAGCGGCTGGCCAACAAGGGCGACGGCTACGTGGCCCGCCTGCACGAGCGCTTCCTCTTCAATCGCCGCGTGCTGTGATGCCTACGAGCGGGCGCCGGCTGCCCGCTCGTCGTCCCGCGTGATGCGGGCTAGCTGACCATCCCCATCGGCGCGACGATCGGCGTCCCGACGCGCACCTGCAGCGGCACGGCGGCCGTGGGCTCGCCGTCGAGGGTGATGTTCATCGCGTAGCCGCCCACGCTGTCGATCGGCAGGTCGATCTGCGCGATGAGCGGCAGGTCCATCTCCGTGACGCCGGCCGGCGGCGGGCCCACGTTCACCTCGCCCGTGCTGCTCCACAGCTCGGAGCCCTCGGGGTTCGTCCAGCGCAGCGTGACGTTGTGCGAGCCGACGTCCATGGACGTGCCCTTGAGGTGCACGACCAGGTGCGCGCGCGGGTGCACCGCGGGCAGCGCACCCACCTGCAGGGCGTCGAAGACCCCCAGGATGTTGAGCTTGCCTTCCTGGGACAGGTTGGCGGCGTCGGCGAACAGGGCAAAGGAGACGAACATCCGACCAACATAGACGGGAAATCCCGGCCCGTCTACGTTTCGGGGATGGATTCGAACGTACTGGAAGGGACCCAGCCAGCCGCGAGCACGCATCCGGCGCGCGCGGCCACGCTGATGACGGACGCGTCCCTCGTGCTCATGGCCCTGATCTGGGGCATCAACTACAGCGTCGTGAAGTTCGGCGCGCAGCTCATGGCGCCGCTGGCGTACAACGGGCTGCGTGTCGTGCTCGCCATGGTCGCGCTGTCGCTGCTCGCCCTCGTGCCGCAGCGCGCGAAGGTCTCGCGGCGCGACATCATCGCGCTCATCCTGCTCGGCACCATCGGCAACGGGCTCTACCAGGTGTTCTTCGTCGAGGGCGTGTCGCTCACGCGGGCGGGGGACGCCGCGCTCGTGGTGGCGGCGTCGCCGGCGCTGATCGCGATCATCGGGCGCATCCGCGGCGTGGAGCGCGTGGGCGCGCGCGGCGTGGCCGGCATCGCGCTCTCCATCCTCGGCATCGGCTTCGTCGTGTACGGTGGCGCAAGCGCGTCATCGAAGGGTGCGTCCATTACCGGAGACCTGCTCGTGCTCGCCGGCAGCGTGTGCTGGGCGCTGTACACCGTGCTGCTGACGCCGTATACGCACCGCATCGAGGGGCTCACGCTCAACGCGTGGACCATGGTCGGCGGCGCCATCGTGCTGCTCATCGCCGGCGCGCCCGACTTCGCCCGGCTGGCGTGGACGCAGGTGCCGCTCAAGGGGTGGCTCGCCATCGGCTACAGCGGGCTGCTCGCGCTCACGCTGGCGTACCTGTTCTGGTATCGCGGCATCCGCGTGCTCGGCCCGACGCGCGCCGCGATGTACTCCAACCTGCAGCCGGTGTTCGCGCTGGCCGTGGCCTGGGTGATGCTCGGCGAGACGCCGACCATCTGGCAGGGCGTGGGAACGGCGACGATCATGTCCGGCCTGCTGCTCACGCGCCAGTGACCCGCAGCGCCGCGCACGCCTCATCTTGCGAGACCCAGTGAAGATCGTCCTCTTCGACATCGACGGCACGCTCCTGTGGAGCGACGGCGCCGGGCGCCGCGCCATCACGCGCGCACTGCTCGAGGTGTTCGGCGCCACTGGTCCCGCTGACCACTGGTTCGACGGCAAGACCGATCCGCAGATCGTGCGTGAGCTGATGACGCATGCCGGCATCGCCGAGGACGTGATCGAGGCCCGGATGGAGGCGCTCGTCGCGCGCTACGTGGAGCTGCTGGACGAGGAGCTGCGCGCGCCCGACCACGTGGTCCGCGCGCTGCCGGGCGTCCCCGACCTGCTCGACGCGCTCGAGGCCCGCAACGATGTGCTGCTGGGGCTGCTGACGGGCAACGTCCAGCCGGGCGCCCGCGCCAAGCTCGGCGCGGTGGGGATCGATCCCGATCGCTTCCGGGTTGGTGCGTATGGATCCGACCACGGCAGCCGTCCCGAGCTGCCGGCCATCGCGCAGCGGCGTGCCCGCGCGCTGCTCGAGCGCGAGGTGGCCGGTGATGCGATGATCGTGATCGGCGACACGCCAGCCGACCTTACGTGCGGCCGCGGGGTAGGAGCACGGGCTGTGGGCGTCGCGACCGGGCGCTACTCCGTGCAGCAGCTTTCGGAGTACGAGCCGTTCGCCGTGTTCGAGAACCTGGCGGACACCGATCGCGTGGTGGCGACGCTCACGGGCGACTGACCGCAACCGGAGCGCGCAACGGCACCGTCCGTGGCGCGAGCAATGCCATGCTCGAAGTGGAAGTGAAGGGAGTCGTGCCCGACTGGAACGAGGCCGTCCGTCGCGTGGAAGCGGCGGGCGGCGCGCTGACCTTCGCCGGGCGGCTCGAGGACCGGCGCTACGACACTGCAGACCGCGCGCTGCGCAGCCAGGACGTCGTCCTGCGGCTCCGCGTCTACCGCACCGGCGCCGAGTCGCGCGCCGAACTGGACTGGAAGGGGCCGACGTCGCACGAGGGCGGCTACAAGCGCCGCGAGGAGCTGGGCGCGCACATCGTCGATGCCGGGGCGTTCGACGAGATCCTGCACCGGCTCGGCTACGAAGTGACCGTCGCGATCGACCGCGAGATCCGGCAGTACACCCTGCTCGGTGCGACCGTGCGCTTCGAGCGCTATCCGCGCATGGACGACCTGGTGGAAGTCGAGGGCGCGCCGGACGCGATCGAGCGCGCGATCGCCGCGCTCGGCCTGGAGCGCGGCGCGTTCACCAGCGAGCGGCTGCCCCAGTTCGTGCGGCGCTTCGAGGCGCGCACGGGGCAGGTGGCCGCGCTCGCGGATGCGGAGCTGGCCGGCACCACGCACTTCGACCCCGCGAATGCCTGACGCGTTGCGCGGCGCGCACGGGTTCGCCGTGCGGGTGCGCGGCGTGCCGGCGGCGACGACGGCGCTCGTTGACGCGGACGAACTTCATCTGCGCGACGCATCGGGCGCCGCCGTTCGCCGCTTGCCCTGCGCAGACATCGCCGAGGTGCGCCGCGCCGACACGGACGTGCAGGTGACGACTGTGCGTGGCGAGACACTGGACATCCAGGCGAGTGACGCAAGTGCACTGGACGCCGAGCTCGTCTCGGCGTGCTGCGCGCTGCCCGAGCTGACGCACGCGCTGCGGTCGCTGGGCTCGACGCGTGCGGGCACCGGGACGGTGCGGCAGCGTGAGTTCTTCGCACCGCTGCTCGAAGCGCGGCGTCGGGCCGAGGACGCCATGCAGCGTCGCGACGTGGTCGCGGCGTTCTCGGCCGA
>DASZRI010000352.1:0-7822 GCA_035549215.1 Gemmatimonadaceae bacterium
CAGCGACTGGAAGAGCGAGAAGATGCAGAAGTACCGGTCCACGAGGGTGGCCTCGAGGTCCCCGATGATGTCCGCGTAGGCCTCGCGGTGCTGGCGGCAGATGCGCGCGATCACGTTGATCGTCGCGAAGTAGATCTGCTCGGCCAGCGCGCGCTCGCGCAGCGAGAGCACGCCGGAGTTGAAGAACTCGTGCGCGCGGTCCTTGTCGAACGATGCGTCGTGGAAGATCTCCTTCACCCGGCGCCGGGACACGTTCTTGCGCGACACGTCCTTGTAGTCCGCCACCATCTCGTGCAGGAGCTGGTGGTCGTCCTCGGTGAGGTCGGGCAGCGGCTGCTCGGCCACGGACTCGATGTCGATGACCTTGAGCAGGAGCAGCGCGTGGTGCGCGGTGAGCGCGCGTCCCGACTCGCTGATCAGGTGCGGCATCGGCTGCTCGTGCTCGCGACACGCCTCGGCCAGCGTGTACACGACGTCGTTCGCGTACTCCTGGAGCGAGTAGTTCACGCTCGCGTCGGAGGTCGAGTTGCTGCCGTCGTAGTCCACGCCCAGCCCGCCGCCCACGTCCACGTGGGTGATGTTGACGCCCATGGAGCGCAGCTCGACGTAGAAGCGCGCTATCTCCTGCAGCCCGGACTTGATGAACCGGATGTCGGTGATCTGCGAGCCGAGGTGGAAGTGGATGAGCCGGAGGATGTCGAGCCGCCCGGCCGCCCGCAGCTTCTCCACGGCCTGCACGAGCTGCGCGGAATTGAGGCCGAACTTCGACTTCTCGCCCCCGCTCTCGGCCCAGCGGCCGAAGCCGCGCGACGCGAGCTTGATGCGCACGCCGGCCGTCGGCGTCACGTCCATCTCGTCCGCCACCTGGAGCAGCACGTCGATCTCGCTCAGCTGCTCGATGACGATGAACACCTGGTGCCCGAGCTTCTGCCCCATGAGCGCCAGGCGCATGAACTCCTCGTCCTTGTAGCCGTTGCACACGATCACGTGGTTCGTGTGCTCGGCCATGCCCAGCACCGCCTGCAGCTCCGGCTTGCTGCCGCACTCCAGGCCCACGCCGTGCGCGGCGCCGAACTGCACGATCTCCTCGACCACGTGCCGCTGCTGGTTCACCTTGATCGGGTACACCGTGGTGTACCCGCCGGAATAGCCGAACTCCTCGCGCGCAGTGCCGAACGAGCTGGACAGCGAGTCGATCCGCGAGCGCAGGATGTCCGAGAAGCGGAGCAGCACCGGCAGCGCCACGCCCTGTTCCTCGAGGTCGAGCGCCAGCTCGTAGAGATCCAGCTCCTGGTCGGGCTGCGACTTGTCCGGGCGCACGACTACGTGGCCGCGCCCGTTGATGTCGAAGAAGCCTGCGCCCCACCCTTCGATGTTGTAGAGCGCGCGGGCCGAGTCGATGGTCCAGCCGGCCGGCGTCGCCTCGGCCGCCGGGGCGGCCGGCGCTGCCGCGGACGAGGCGGCGGACTCCGCAGTGTGTGTCGCCATGGCGAGAATCTTACACGCCAGCGGCGCCCGGGGCTACGGAAAGCGCCCGGCGCTCAGGGATAGAGCGTCTCCACCCGCCAGCCGTCGCCCGAGCGCTCGTACACCCGCCGCTCGTGCAGCCGGCTCGGCATCCCGCGCCAGAGCTCGATGCGCGCCGGTATGAGCCGGAACCCTGACCAGTGCGGCGGCCGCGGGACCGGGCCGCCCGCAAACTTCTGCTCGAACTCGGCCACCCGCCGCTGCAACTCGCCGGCCGGATCGATCGGGCGGCTCTGCAGCGACGCCCATGCGCCGACCTGGCTCCCGCGCTCCCGCGACGCGAAGTACGCGTCCGCCTCGGCGTCCGTCACCCGCTCGACGCGGCCTTCCACGCGCACCTGCCGCTCCAGCGGCTGCCAGTGGAAGCACATCGCGGCCTGCGGGTGCACCAGCAGTTCCCGCCCCTTGCGGCTCTCGTAGTTCGTGTAGAACACGAAGCCGCGCTCATCCACGCCCTTGCAGAGCAGGATGCGCACCGCCGGCTGCCCCCGCTCGTCCACCGTGCCGAGCGCGAACGCGGTCGGCTCGGGGAGCACCGCGCGGTCCAGCGCCCTGGCCTGCGAAAGGAGGTCGCGCACCCGGTCGAACGGCTCGGCAAGAGGAACAGTCGTCATCCGATGGCCCGCTTGTAGAAGGATCGCATGCCCATCACCCAGAAGAACGTCGTGAGCACCACCAGCGCGGCCGTCACCGCCACCAGCGACATGTGCGGCACCGCCGGCGTGAGCGCGCCGCGCAGGCCCTCGGCCACGTACACCATCGGGTTGATGAGCACGGCGTACTTCACCACCGGCACCACGTCGAGCCCGCGCCACGGGTAGTACGCGCAGCCGAAGAACAGCATCGGCGCAATGATCACCGAGAACATGAGCCCGATCTGCTGCGGCGCAATGCCCGTGCCAAGCCAGAGCCCCATGGCCGAGAATGACGCGGCACCCAGCACCGACACGACGAGGATCGCCCCGGCGTGCGTGAGCGTGAGCTCCGGGATCGGACCCATGACCAGGCGCGCGATCGGCAGCACGAACGCCGCGGCAATCACGCCCTGGATGACGCCGGCCACGATCTTCTCGGCCGCGATCACGCGCGTGGGCACGGGCGCCAGCAGGCGGTCCTCGATCTCCCGTGTCCACCCGAAGTCCTGCACCATCGGCAGCGCCACCGCCTGGATGGCGGCCAGCGTCATCGAGACGGCGAGGATGCCCGGGATGAGCGCCGTCTGGTAGGCCGAGCCGACGAAGCCCATGCGCGGCAGCAGGAAGCCGAACACGATCAGGAACAGCACGGGCTGCATGATCGTGCGCACGAGGAAGAAGAACAGCTCGCGGCGCGCCACGCGGACGTCGCGCCGCAGCAGGGCGAGGAAGACCGTCACCGCCGACACGCGGTCGGGGGCGGTCGCAGCAGGCGTCGTCAATCGAGTTTCCTCCCGGTGAGGGAGATGAACAGCGTCTCCAGGCTCGGCTCCTCGAGCCCGATGTTGTGCACGGCGTGTCCCAGCTCCTGCGCCACCTGCACGATCGGCGAGATGACCTGCCCGCCCTGCGCGCTGTACACGCGCAGGAGTCCCGGCGCGGCCTCGGCGCGTTCCACGCCGGGCATCTGGCGCACGCGCTGGGCGAGGTCGTTCGCCGTGCCGTCCAGCCGGACCTCGATCAGCGTGCCGCCGGGCGCCTTGCGCTTGAGCGCCTGCGGCGTGTCGAGGGCCAGGAGCTGGCCGCGGTCCACGATGGCGAGGCGCTCGCAGAGCTTGTCGGCCTCCTCCATGTAGTGCGTCGTCATCACGATCGTGCGTCCCTGCCGGTGCAGGTCGCGCAGGATGTCCCACAGCGCCAGGCGCGCCTGCGGGTCGAGCCCCACCGTCGGCTCGTCGAGGAAGATGACGAGCGGCTCGTGGATGAGCGCGCGCGCGATCATCAGCCGCTGCTGCTGCCCGCCCGACAGCTCGTCCACCTTGCTGCCCCCGCGGTCACCGATGCCGAGCTGATCCATCAGCGCCTGCGCCCGGGTGCGCGCCGTGGCGCCCGGGATGCCGAAGTATGCCGCGTGGTAGACGAGGTTCTCCATCGCGGTCAGGCTGCGATCCGGGTTCGGCCGCTGCGGCACGACGCCGATGCGCTGTCGCACGCGCACCGCGTCGCGCTGGACGTCGGCGCCCGCCACCAGCGCCGTGCCGGCCGTGGGCATCACGCGCGTGGTGAGGATGCCGATGGTTGTCGTCTTGCCCGCCCCATTCGGGCCGAGCAGCCCGAAGAACTCGCCCTCGCGCACCTCGAGGTCGAGCCCCTGGAGCGCAACGATCCCCTCGGCCGTCGTGGCGCCACCCGACACCTGCATGGCAGTGGGGCCCGCGGGCGCGGGGAACGCACCCGTGGGCGCGCGCCGTCGCGGCTGTGGCGGAAGCGGGTACACCTTGCGAAGGGCGTGCGTCTGGATGGCGGCGGTCACGAAGGCTCCGTCAGTGCTGGATCACGCGGTGTATAGTCGTGCCGCACGGTCAGTCGTTGTTGTTGAGCAGCCCACCCATGAGGCCCAGGGCGCCGCCGAGGCCGCCTTCCTCGCGCCGCACGCCGCCGGCCCGCGGGGCGGCCGCGATGATGCGGTCGGCCAGCCGCGAGAACGGCATCGACTGCAGGATCACGCGCCCGGGGCCCGTGAGCGTGGCGAAGAACAGCCCCTCGCCGCCGAACAGCGCGGTGCGGATGCCCGGCACCATCTCGATGTCGTAGTCCACCGTGTCGGAGAACGCGACCAGGCATCCCGTGTCCACGCGCAGCTTCTCGCCGCCCGACAGGTGCATCTCCTGGAGCGTGCCGGAAGCGTGCAGCAGCACGGTGCCGTCGCCCTCGATGCGCTGGAGGATGAAGCCCTCGCCGCCGAAGAACCCGGCACCGAATCGCTTCGTGAACGCCACGGAGACGTTCACGCCTCGCGCCGCCGCCAGGAACGCGTCGCGCTGGGACAGGATGCGCCCGTTCCAGTCCTTGAGGTCCACGGGGTAGATCTTGCCCGGGTAGGGCGACGAGAACGCCACCTCGCGCGGCGCGCGCACGGTGTTGGTGAACGTCGTCATGAAGAACGAGTCGCCGCTCAGCGCACGCTTGGCGCCGCTCAGCAGCTTGCCCATCATGCCCCCGCCCTGTGCATTGGGATCCAGCGTCGTCTCCATGTGGATCCCGTCCTGCATGTACATCATCGCGCCCGCCTCGGCGATGACCGTTTCCCCCTGGTCGAGGGTCACGATCACGGCCTGCAGGTCATCCCCAATGAGGCGGTAGCTGATCTGGTCGGACATGCTCGGCTCCTGTGCGCGGCTCAGGGAGAATCGTGCGACGCGGCCGCGGGTTCCCCCGCCGGATGCCCGACCTGGTCGCGGCCCTTCTGCAGGTACGGAATGCCGTGCACCATCCACTCGGGTTCCGGGAATCCCCGCAAATGATAATCGAAGAACTGCTGCATCCGCATGGCGATGTCCTTCTGGTTCGCGCGCTTGGTCGGGTTGTGCTCGTCGCCGTTGTAGTCGATGAGGTACACTTCCTTCCCGAGGCGCCGCAGCGCGATGTACATCTCGATGCCCTGGTACCACGGCACCGAACCGTCACCGTCGTTGTGCATCATGAGCAACGGCGTCGTGATCTTGTCCGCCCAGAAGAGCGGCGAGTTCTCCAGGTAGCGCAACGGCGCCTGCCAGATGGACCCGCCGATGCGGCTCTGCGTGTGCTCGTACTGGAACGACCGGTTGAGCCCGGACTGCCAGCGGATCCCACCGTACGCGCTGAACATGTCCGCCACCGGCGCGCCCGCCATCGCCGCCTTGAACATGTGCGTCTGCGTGATCATGTAGGCCGTCTGGTACCCGCCCCACGAATGCCCCTGCAGCCCCAGCGCGTTCGGGTCCACATAGCCGCGCGCCAGCAGCATCTGCACGCCGGGGATCACCGCCTTCATGGCGCTCGGCCCCGGGTAGCCGATCTCGTACGGGATGTCCGGCTCGAAGATCAGGTAGCCGTTCGAGACGTAGTGGGTCGGGTTGATGATGTTGCGCCCGCCCGGCGGGATGTAGCTGTGCATGCCGTCGGAGAGGCGCTCGTAGTAGTACGTGATCATCGGGTACTTCTTCGACGGATCGAAGCTCTCGGGCTTGTACAACAGTCCCTGCAGCGGGATGCCGTCGGAGCTGATCCAGTGCACCAGCTCCACGCTGCCCCACAGGAATTCCTGCTGCTGCGGGTTGGCATCGGAGATGCGCGTGAGCTGCGCCAGCGACGTGCCGGTGTAGAGGTTCGGGAAGTCCACGAACGTGCCGCGCGTGACGACGAGCTGCGGGGCATGCCGCGCCTGCTGCGGCGTCCCCCAGGCCACGTCGGCCATGACGATGGACTGCGGGGCGCGGCGCTTGCCCGGCTGGGCCCACGCGAACCCTGCCGCCTTCGTGTCCGGGTTGAAGGCATGCAGCAGCAGCGGCCTTGACGGGTCGATGAACGGATCGTCGCGGTCGAGGTCCACGACGCGGTACGTCACGTGGTCGCGACGCCCCGCCGAGTCCGTGAGGACGAGCGGCGGCCGCGCGCCCGAGGGATCCACCTCCCACACGTCGTACCGGTCGTACAGCAGGAGCGAGCGATCGCCCGTCGTCCAGCCGCCGGTGCCGTACGCCGGGGCGATGTCCGGATGGTCGTCGTCCTCCTGGTCGAAGCGCACGCCGGGAATCGCGGCCGTGAGGTCCACGGTCCGGCCCGAGGCGAACGCATAGGCGAACCAGTGCCCGCCGTCCATGTACACGATGTAGCGCCCACCCGGCGAGAGCTGCGCGCGCTCGCCCATCAGCTTCTTCTTCACCAGCGCGCGCTTGCCTGACGCCGCATCCACGGCGTACACGTCCGTGCCGCCCTCGCCCCACATGGACTCGATGGCGTACGGCAGGTCGGTCGTTTCCATCGCCGTGCGGCCATCCATCGCCACCGTCGCATTCGGGATCGAGTCGTCGGTGAGCTGCACCAGCTTCTTCGTCGCCACGTGGTAGAGCGTCAGGAAGGTCGCGTTCCGCTCGCGGGACGCCTCGGCCTTCTGCTGCGGGATCAGCTCCTTGTCCTTCCACGTCCACAGGTCGAAGATCGCCTTGTCGTAGAGCGAGTCGTGCGGCACGGTGTCCGGACGCACGCGCGCGACGCCGAACTGGATGGCACTGCCGCTGCGCGTGAAGCTCACGTTCCCCCAGTCCGCGACCAGCAGCCCCGCTCCCGTCGCGCCCGCCTTTGCCACGGGCTCGGCCACCGGCGACTTCAGCGCGGCGTAGTACAGCGTGTACTGCGGGTGCGCGCTCGCATAGTCGTCGCGATCCGCCAGGAACGCCGCCTGCGTGCCCGCGCGATCGAACACGAGTTCCTTGTAGTCGCCCTTGCCGGACAGCAGCGCGGTCTCGCGATCCTGCCCCGGCACGCGCACGTACGCGCCGTCGCGCGCACCGTCCTTGGTGGATACGGTGTAGCCCAGGTACTTCGCGCTGTCATCGAACGTGTACGCGAGCACGTCCGCGATGCGCGCCTCGGCGCCCGTCTCGAGGTTGCGCAGCACGAGCGTCGTGCCGACGGTCTTGTGCTTGCCACCGTTGGCGGTGTCCGCTCCGGCGCCGCCGTTGCGGGCGCCGTTGCGCGCTGCGGCGCTGTCCTCGGACTCCATCAGGTACGCCACCCAGCTCCCCGCGTCGCGCGGCAGCTTGAACGACTTCACGTTCGCGATCTTCGTGACCGTGCCGTCCGCGAGCTTCACCAGCGCCAGCGTCGCCTTGGGCGCGCCCGGATGCTTCTTGTCCAGCCGCGCCTTCTCGAACTCGCTCTTGGGCGCGTACAGCAGCGCCACCGCGTACTTCGAGTCCGGCGAGAGCTGCGCCGGGGCCGGCCCGGCACTGGCGTCGAACCGTGCGCCCGGCTGCATCTGCGGACGGCCGATGAACCCGCGCGGCACACGATACTCGGCCGTGCCCGTGGTGGCGCGAACGACCATCTCGCCGTCGCCGTCCTGTGGGGTGAGCGAGTACACCACCCACTTGCCGTCCTGGGAGACGGCGGTGCCGGTGATCGAGTTCCAGTGGTCCCAGTCGGCGGGGGTGAGGGCGCGCTTGGGGGCCTGGGCGGCGAGGGTGGAGGCCGCCGTGACGAGCAGGGCGGCCGCGAGGCGAAGTCGGGACATGGCGCGTGTGGGAGGGGGAGACGCCGGACAACTGCGTGTGACGAACCCCAAGAACCTCTCACCGCGCACGGAGACGCGCCAGTCCGTGTTGGCCCGGATTCCCGGG
>DASZRI010000353.1:0-1739 GCA_035549215.1 Gemmatimonadaceae bacterium
CATGTCTCATTCGCCCGAACTGCCCCGCCGTGGATTCCTGGGACGCCTCGCCGCGGGTGCCGCCGCCCTCACCGCCCTCTCCACGCCGGCGGTCGCCCGCGCCGAGCGCGTGCTGGCGCGCCGGGCCGACGACCCGGATGCCTGGCTGAACGCCCTCACCGGCAAGCACCGCCAGATCTACGACGTGATCTCGGTGGAGCAGGGCGGACCCGGCACCGCCTTCGCGCACAACTTCCTGAATGCGAACAACAGCGGGTACGGCCTGTCCGACAAGGACGTGAACGCCGTCGTGTCGTTCCGGCACTTCGCGGCCGTGCTCGGGCTGAACAACGACATGTGGGCCAAGTACCACATCGCGGACATGGTCAAGCAGCTCGACGCGAACAGCAAGCTGTCCGGCGACACGAACCCGCTGGTCGGCAAGCCCGAGGACGCGAACAGCCACGAGTCGTCGTCCATCACCGCCCTCGCCTCGCGCGGCGTCGTGTTCACGGTGTGTGGCATGGCGATGGGGTTCGTGGCGGGGCAGCTGGCCAAGCAGACCAGCCAGGCCGCCGATGCCGTGCACGCGGAGCTGCGCCGCAACTTCGTGCCCAACGGCATCGAGGTGGTGGCCGGCGTGATCGCCGTGAACCGCGCGCAGGAGCATGGGCTCAGCTACGTCTACGTCGGGTGACGATGGCGTGACCGCCCCGCGGCGGATCCTGCTGGCCGACGCCGACGCGTTCTTCGTGGCGGTGGCGCGGCTGGCGGATCCCGAGGGCGCGGGGCGCGAGCCGCTGCTCATCGTCGGCGGCACGCGCGAGAGCCGGGGCGTGGTGTGCTCCGCGTCGTACGAGACGCGGCGCTACGGCGTGCGGTCGGCCATGCCGATCGCGCGGGCCCTGCGGCTCTGCCCCCAGGCGGTGTGCGTGCCCGTGCCGCGCAAGGCGTGCGCGCAGAAGAGCGCCGAGATCCGCCAGGTGCTCGAGCGGTTCGCGCCGGTCGTCGAGGGGGCCAGCATTGACGAGTGGTACCTGGACCTCGGCGGCACGGAGCGGCTGTACCGCCACGAGCCGCTGGCCACGACCGCGCACCGCATCCGGGACGCGGTCCGCCGCGACACGGGGCTCAGCGTCTCATTCGGCGGCGGGACGTCCAAGCTCGTCGCCAAGCTTGCCGTGGAGCGCGCCAAGCCCAAGCCGGACAACGGCGCCACAGGCGTGCATGTGGTGCCACCGGGCGACGAAGCCGCGTTCCTCCGCACCTTCACATTGGCGGAGCTGCCGATGGTCGGGCCGCGGTTCCAGGAACGCCTCGCACAGTTCGGCATGCGCACGGTGCCCGACGTGCTGCAGTACGACCTCGAGACGCTGGCGGCGTGGCTGGGCCGGCGCGAGGCCGCGTGGCTGCACGATCGCGTCCGCGGCGTGGATCCGCGCGAGGTGGCGCCGCGCCAGGAGGCGCGCAGCATCAGCCGCGACGAGACCTTCCCGGTGGACCTGCACGACGACGCGGCACTGGAGCGCGAGCTGCTGGCGCTGGTCACGCGCGCGGCGGCGGACCTCCGCGCCGACGGCCTCAGCGCGCGCACGATCACCGTGCGCATCCGCGACCACGATTTCCGCACGCGCTCGGCCAGCCGCACGCTGCCGGAATCGGTAATGGCCGACCGCGTGATCTTCCAGGTGGCGCGGCAGCTCCTGCGCCGGCTGCGCACTGCGCGCGTCGTGCCCGCGCGGCTGATCGGCGTCGGGCTG
>DASZRI010000354.1:0-9654 GCA_035549215.1 Gemmatimonadaceae bacterium
TTCCCGGCCTTCCGGACCCGCGCGTACAGCCGCACGACGATCTGGTCGCGGAAGAACTTCGGCATCATCGCCTGGCCGGCGGACGCCTCCAGGTGCGTGAAGCCGATGTCCACGGGCAGCTGCTTCGCACCGCGCTCGAACGCCAGGAGCGTGGAGTACGTGACGCCGAACCCGATCGTGCGCGTGTTGCCGGCGGCGCTGTAGATGCCGTCGTGGTACGCGCCGGGGCCGCCCAGCAGGGCCGTGGTGAAGGGCAGCGATGGCATCGCCGTGGATGACGCGTCGAAGTGCTGGAGCCCCCACGCGAGGTAGGCGCCCAAGGCCGGCGTCACCTGGAGGCGCGGCGCGACCGTGATTTCCCACGACGACGGCGCGGCCGGCGTGTACTTCGGGATGTAGGGGACGCCGAATGGCAGGTCGGCCGGGATTGGCGACGGCCCGGGTGCCGACTTGAGCGAGTGCGTCAGCTGCGCGGTCGCGCCCAGCCCGAAGTGCCGCCCGAACTGCGAGTACGTCGCGACGCGTCCCTCGAGCTGCGCCGTGCCATTGCCCGTGCCGATGTCCAGGGGGTTCGTCGGCGTCGGCCCCTGGCCCGTGGCGAGCCGGTAGGTGCCGGTGAACGTGGCGCGCGTGGCCAGGCCGTGCGGCTCCGAGTCGGTGAACTGGTCCACGAGCAGCACCTTGGCGCTGAGCTCGATGTCGCCGATGCCGATGTGGTCGAAATTGCGCAGCGAGTCGATGCCGGTCACCGAGTGGACGATGTTCTCGATGTCGCTCACGCCGGCCTCGCCGGCGGCGGCCACGGGGCTCGCGGTGATCATCGGCCCGCCGTTCAGGAACGCGCGGAACGAGGAATCGAGCTGGACCAGCCGCTGCCGGATGGCGGCGTCGGTGCTCGACGACGCGATCGGGACGACGGGGCTCCGCACTCCGGTGCCGCTCGACCCGTACACCAGCGCCACGCTGGTCGCGAACGTGTTCGCCTGCTGCACCAGTGCCGTCACGTCGGACGGGCGCGCGAGCAGGGTGCCGCAGTTCGCATTGGCGTTCGGGTTGGACTGGCACGCCGCAAGCGCCTGCTGCAGGGCCTGCGCCGCGCCGGAGAGCTGCGCGGCCACCAGGCTGTCCTGCCGAAGCGCCGAGGCATTCACCATCGCGGGGTTCGGGCCGACGTTGCCTTCATTGCCGGCCGGATTCGCGCGCACGAAGAGCGTCGTGCGCGTGCGCACGAGCGGGATCATCGCGCCGATCGTGATCCGGCGCGTGAGCCCGTACTCCGCGGCCAGCGGCGTCGTGACCACGCGCGCGTCGGCCACCGAGCGCACGGCCCCCATCGAGAGCCGGAACGGCGCGCCGGCCATCTGCGTGATCGCACCCTGGGCGGCGCCGAGCAGCGGGTACGTGGTGAGGTTGAACGAATCGGAGCTGAACGGCGCGCCAAGCGGCAGCGTGGACTTCGGAGAGCCGGGGGGGGCGAACCGGGAGTCGTATCGCGTCCACGCCGACATTGCGTCCAGGCGCAGCAGTCCCTTGGGCACCACCGTTGCGTCGTCGAGGTGGTCCAGCCCGGCCTGGGCGCAGGCGTCCCGGCTTGCGGCGCAGAGCAGGGCCATGGCCGCCAGGAGAGGGAGGGCGCGCAGTCGGTGCATATCGGGGAGTTCGAGTCGCTCGGGTAATCGAATGGGCTTATAATGCTACGCGATCACACTCCAAAGCTGAACCATACCCCGTGCCGCCCCAACCGCTCCCCATTCCGCGCGTTCCCTGGCAGATCACCGGCAACCATTGGCTGGCGCTGCCGTGCATTCACCCGGCCGATGGCGCCGTGCACGCCGTGAGTGTGCTGCACCGCGGCGCGCGGTCGGCCGTGGAGTTCGCCGGGCACGCCGGGTTCGTTGAGGCCGAGGGACCGCCGCTGCTCCGGCCCACCCTCGTCATTGACGGGGCGGAGCAGTCGCTCGCCTCCGCGCCGATGGCGTGGGAACGCGCGCTCAACTGGCTCCCCACGTTCACGTGCCCCGTGGGGCCCGTGCTCTTGCGGGGCACCGTGTTCGCGCCGTTCGGTCGTGACGCCGACGTGGCGGGCGCCGTGTACGCGATCGCGCTGGAGAACCGCGGCAGCGCGCCCGTGGACCTCGTGGTCGGAGTCGAGGGCATCCTGGGGCATCGGCAGCTGCGGGTCCGGTCGCCGCGCGCCTTCGAGGATGCGCACCGCGCGACGCAGGTGGACGACATCGTCGTGCTCGACGGCGAGCACGAGCCCGGGCTCGTCGCCCTGGCGGTCGGCGCCGACGGCGACGCCGAGATCCGCGTCGCATCCGGCGCGCAGCCGTCGTTCGCCCTCCGACGCGCGCTGCGGCTGGCGCCGGGAGCGCGGGAGCAGGTGGCCTTCTACCTCGCCGCCGGGCCGGAGCGCGACGGGGCGCAGGCATCGGTGTCGGTGCTGCGCCGACGCGGCTGGAAGGCGCTGCTCGCCGACACACGCGACGCCCTGCGCTCGCTGGAGCAGACCACCGATAACGACGCGATGGACCGGCTGATCAACCGGAACCTGCTGTTCGCGTACTTCTACGGCGTCGGGCGCGCGCTGGATGACGCGCACTACTACCTCATGCGCTCGCGCGTGCCGTGGCACGGCGCCGGCGTGACGGTGCGTGACTGGGAGGCGCTATCCTGGACGGTGCCCGCGGTGCAGCTCGCCGATGCGCCGCTCGCGCGGGAGCTGATCCTGCGTGCCTGCGAGCTGCACGGCTACGCCCCCGGTCGCGGCGTGCACTACCTGGACGGCACGCTGTTCGAGCCCGGCTTCTCGCTGGAGGGCGCGTCGTCATACGCGCTGGCCGTGGACCGCTACATCCGCGAGACGGGGGACGACCAGATCGTGGACGAGCCCGTGCTGGCCGACACGCTGTACCTGAGCTCGGAGGAAATCGCCGCTCGGCGCGACCGCGACTGGCCCCTCTATTCCACGGAAGTCGGGCTGTCCGGCACCCCGCCGGCGTTCCCGTTCACGCTGCATGCCAACGCCGTGGCCGCACGTGCGCTGGACGTCCTGCGGCGGACCCTGGACGAGGAGACCGCGCGTGACGTCGAGGATCCGGAGGCCGTGCGTGCGGCCATGCGGCGCCACTTCGTGGGGGAGCGTGGCGGCGCGCGGACCTTTGCCTCCGCCATCGACCTCGCGGGAGGCGTCTCGGAGCAGGACGATCCCCTGGCGTCCGTGCTCTGGCTTCCGCTGTACGAGGCGGTGGAGCGCCACGACTCCACCTACCGCCGATCGGCGCGCGCGGCCAGTGTCGAATCACCTGTTCTCGCGCAGCGGTGCGCGCGCCTGCTCGGGCCGGAGTCGGCGGACGTGCTGCAGTGGTTCCGCCGCGCGTCCCTGGACGGTGGCCTGGCGGCGGAACTGGTGGATCAAGATGGTCGGGCGGCGGGTAATGGCGGGGACGCCGCGCTGTCCGGGCTCGTGGCCTGGACCGTGTGGTATGCCGTGCACGCACTTGGAGAGCGCCCGTAGCCGCATCCTGTTGAATTGGCGGATGTTGCGCTATATTTGCAGGCACGCGGGAATAGCTCAGTTGGTAGAGCACAACCTTGCCAAGGTTGGGGTCGCGGGTTCGAGTCCCGTTTCCCGCTCTCGACATGGTGTGTGAAAGGGGAGCGGCACGTGCCGCTCCCTTTTTGTTTGGGATGCCGGGGTGGCGAAACTGGTAGACGCGAGGGACTTAAAATCCCTTGGGAGCAATCCCATCCGGGTTCGAGACCCGGCCCCGGCATTCGAGTCGCTCTTATCCGGACGCCCATGTTCTTCCCCCATTCACTCGTTTTCCTGCGCAAGGCTACCCGGTGGCTCCTCGTCACCGCGCTGGGCGCTGCTCCGCTCGCAGCCGTCACGGCCCAGGCGCCCCCGGCGGCCGCACCTGCCAAGCCGCCGAAGCTCTGGCGGGGCACCGCGCAGGCCAACGCCAGCGTCTTCTTCGGGAACACGCAGCAGCAGGTCCTGGGCGGGCACGCCACCATCGCGCGCGTGGACTCGAGCCTGGGCATCAACGGGGATTTCCAGGGGCTCTACGGTGAGGCCGCGCTGGACACCACCCCCCGGGCCGTCACCAAGCGCCTCTGGCTCGGCACGGCCACGGTGAACTTCAAGCCGCTGGCGCTCGTGTCCTCGTTCGTCACCGGCACGTTCGAGTCCAACCTCGAGAAGCGCATTGCCGAGCGTATCAGCATGGGATTCGGCGCCCAGTGGGCCGTGCTCCGCGATTCGGCCACGCAGGCCGACCTGAGCGTGTCCCTGTCGGGGGAGCGCACGGTGGCCCGGGACAGCACGGTGAGCTTTCCCAACGAGCGGCTGGTCCGCTGGTCGTGGCAGGCCGCGTACAAGCACCGGTTCGATGACCACCTGCATTTTTCGCACGTCACGGCGTGGCGTCCCAGCGCGTCGGATGCGACCCAGTTCCTGGTCCTCTCCACCTCGGAGCTGGACTACCGGCTCAACGGGACCGTGGGGGTCTCGCTGACGTTCGTGGACAACTACGACAGTGGCGCCCTTTCGCGCGGTGCCCGGACGTACAACGACGGCCAGATGCTCTTCGGCGTGACGGCCGGCTGGTAGTCGCCGCGCCCCATCTCCAATCGGCGCGCCGCACGTGGTAACTTTGCGGCATGACCGACGTCGTCGCCCTCGCCGCAGAACTGCTCGCCCGCCAATCGCCCACCGGCGCTGAAGCCAGCGCGGTGGATTTCGTTTCCCGCTGGCTCGTGGCCCGCGGCTGGAACGTCGAACTGCAGGAAGTCGCCCGCGGCCGCGCCAACGTCTGGGCCAGCCGCGCCGGACACGGCGTCACGCTCTCCACGCACCTCGATACGGTGCCGCCGTACGTGCCGCCGCGGCTCAGCGACGGCAATCTGTACGGCCGCGGCGCGTGCGACGCCAAGGGCATTGCGGCGGCCATGATGGCCGCGGCAGAGCAGCTCGCGGCGCAGGGCGAGGAGCGTGTGGACCTGCTCTTCGTCGTGGGGGAAGAGAAGGGATCCGACGGGGCGCGGGCCGCGAACCATCTCGCCGCGACGAGCCGCTTCCTCGTGAACGGCGAGCCCACGGAGAGCAAGCTCGCCAGCGGGGCCAAGGGCTCGCAGCGCGTCATCGTGCGGACGCGCGGCCGCGCCGCGCACTCGGCGTACGCGCACCTGGGGCGCTCGGCCATCGAGCCGATGCTCGCCCTGCTGCCCACGGTGCAGGCGCTCGAGCTGCCCACGGATCCCGTGCTCGGGGACACCACCGTGAACGTCGGGACGATCCGCGGCGGGACGGAGGCCAACATCGTCCCGGCCCTGTGCGAGGCCGAGCTCATGTTCCGCGTGGTGGGCGACGTCGAGCCGCTGCGCGCGCACGTCGAGGCCTGGGCGGCGGGCAAGGCGGAGCTCGAATGGGGCTCGTACATCCCGGCCCAGCGCTTCCACACGCTGCCGGGGTTCGACGTCGCGCCCGTGGCCTACACGTCGGACATCCCGCTCCTCGATCGCTGGGGGACGCCGCTCCTGTTCGGCCCCGGTTCGATCACCGTCGCGCACACGCCCGATGAATTCATCCGCGTGGACGAGCTCCGCGCGGCCGTTGACGCCTACGTGCGCATCGTGCGCACCCTGCTCGAGAGCTGACCCCGCATGTCCTCCCCGGCCATCCGCAAGCGTCGCGTGGCGATCCTCGGCGCAACCGGCGCCGTCGGCCAGGCGTTCATCCGCCTGCTCGCTGACCATCCGTGGTTCGAGATCACCGATCTCGCAGCGTCGGAGCGCTCCGCGGGCAAGCCGTACGCAGAGGCGGCGCGGTGGGTGGGCAGCGACACGATCCCGGCGCACGTCGCGCGCATGCCCGTGGTCGCCTGCGATCCCTCGCAGGTGCAGGCGGACCTCGCGTTCTCGGCGCTCGACTCCTCGGTCGCCGGCGAGGTGGAAGCGGCGTTCGCGCGCGCCGGCAAGCTCGTGCTCAGCAACGCGCGCAACTACCGGATGGAGCCCGACGTCCCGCTGGTGATCCCCGAGGTGAACCCCGATCACCTCGACATGCTCGCCGTGCAGCGGCGGAATCGCGGGTGGACCGGCGGGATCGTGACGAACGGGAACTGCGCGGCGATCGTCGCCACCGTGCCGCTCGCGCCGCTGCACCGCGCCTTCGGCATCCGGCGCATCTTCGCCGCCACCATGCAGGCGGTGTCGGGCGCCGGGTATCCGGGCGTGCCCTCGCTCGACATCCTGGGCAACGTCATCCCGTTCATTCGCGACGAGGAGCCCAAGATCGAGGTCGAGATCAACAAGATGCTTGGCGTCGTGGCGAAGGGCGCCCTGCAGCCTGCGCCGTTCCAGGTGAGCGCACACGCCAATCGCGTGCCGGTGGAGCACGGCCATACCGTCTGCCTCTCGGTCGAGTTCGACCGGCCGGTGTCCGCGCAGGACGCGGAGCGCGTGATGCGCGAGTGGTCCGGCGCCGCGGAGGCGCGACACCTGCCCAGCGCGCCCGAGCGCGCGCTGCTCGTGGCCGACGAGGCGGACCGGCCGCAGCCGCGCCGCGACGTCATGACGGGGCACGGCATGACGGTCGTGGTCGGGCGTGTGCGTCCCGATCCCGTGTTCCACGTCAAGTTCGTCGCGATGGGGCACAACATCATCCGCGGCGCGGCGGGCGCGTCCGTGCTCAACGCCGAGTTGCTCGCCGAGCGCGGGCTGCTGGACCGGCCGTGATTGTCCTCAAGTTCGGCGGGACATCCGTGGGGACGCCGGAGGCGATCCGGCGGACGGCGTCCATCGTCGGCACGCGGCGCCCGCAGGCGCCCGTGGTCGTCGTCTCGGCGCTCGGCGGTGCCACGAACGCGCTGCTCGAGATCGCGGATCTCGCCGCACGCGGGCAGTTGATCGGCGCCCTTCGCGGGGTGGAAGCGCTGCGCGAGCGGCACCTGGCGGCGGTGGACGAGCTGCTTGGCGCCACCGATGACGCGCGCGAGCTCGGCGCTGAGGTGAGCGCGCGCGTGGATGAGCTGGCCAGCCTGGCCGAGGCGCTCTCCGTCCTGGGCGACCTCACGCCGCGCAGCAAGGACGCCATCGCGTCGTTCGGTGAGCAACTCTCCTCGCTGATCTGCGTGGCCGCATTCCGCCGCGAAGGGCTCCCCGCCGAGCACGTGGATGCGCGGGAGGTCATGATCACCGACGCGACGTTCACGAAGGCGGAACCGCAGCTCGACCTGATCACGGAGCGGGCACGCGACCTCGTCGCGCCGATCGTCCGCGAGGGGCGGATCCCGGTGCTCGGCGGGTTCATCGGGTCTAGCCGCGATGGCGGCATCACGACCACGCTCGGGCGCGGCGGCTCGGACTACAGCGCGTCGCTGTTCGGCGCGGCGCTCCACGCCGAGGCCATCGAGATCTGGACCGACGTGGATGGCATGCTCACGGCCGACCCGCGCGTGGTGCAGGGTGCGCAGCTTATCGACGTGATCGGCTTCGACGAGGCGTCGGAGCTCGCGTCGTTCGGCGCCAAGGTCCTGCACCCGAGCACCATCGCGCCGGCTGTGCGCGTAGGGATCCCGGTGTTCGTGCTCAATTCGCACAATCCGTCGTGTCCCGGTACGCGCATCACGTTCGAGGCGCCGCGGCGCGCCGTCACCGCGATCGCGGGCAAGAGCGGCGTCACGCTGATCAAGGTGCGCTCCACGCGCATGCTCCTCACCGAGGGCTTCCTGCGCCAGCTCTTCGACGTGTTCGAGCGAAACCGGACGTCGGTGGATGTCGTCGCCACGTCGGAGGTGAGCGTCTCGCTCACCGTGGACGACGCGTCGCGTCTGGACGACCTGATGGCCGGGCTGCGCACCCTGGGCGACGTGGCGGTGGAGCGCAATCGCGGCATCGTGGCGATCGTCGGCGCGGGGCTCAGCGATGGCGCCCTGGCCATGTCGCGCGCGCTGCAGGCCACCGGCGACACGCGCGTGCACATGCTCTCGCTCAGTGCGACGGGGATCAACCTCACGCTGGTGGTGGATGGCGACCAGGTGCATCCGCTCATGCGGCGGCTGCACGCGCAGTTCTTTGGCGAAGGAGCCCGCTGATGCCGCGCCTCGCGATCGTCGGGATGGGGAAGATGGGCCGCACCGTGGACCAGCTCGCGCAGGAGCGCGGCTGGCAGGTGGTCGCCCGCATCGATGCCAGCGGCGAATTTGCGCACGAGATCACGGCCGCGTCCCTCGCGGGCGCAGACGTGGCAATCGAGTTTACCGCGCCGGCGGCGGCCGTCGCGAACATCCGGGCGCTCGTCGACGCCGGCTGCCCCGTCGTGTGTGGCACGACGGGGTGGGACGCGGAGCGCCAGCGCGTGGAATCGTTCGTTCGCGACCGGAACGGGGCGCTGCTCGCCGCGCCGAACTTCTCGCTCGGCGTCGCCGCGTTCCGGCAGATCGTTGCCGCGGCCGGACGTGCCATGCGCCAGGCCGCCGGGTTCGAGGCCCACATGGTCGAGACCCACCACTCGGCCAAGAAGGACGCCCCGTCCGGCACCGCCGTCGCGCTGGCGGCGGAACTGCGCGCCACGCTGGGCCGCGACGTTCCCGTCACCAGCGTCCGCGTGGGCGCGGTGCCGGGCACGCACGAGATCATCTTCGACGCGCCCTTTGAGCAGGTCCGCCTGGAGCACGTGGCGCGCGACCGCCGCGTGTTTGCCGACGGCGCGCTGCGCGCCGCGGAGTGGCTCATCGGCCGACACGGCATCTTCACCCTGCAGGACATGCTCGCGCCATCCACGGAGTCCACCACATGACCACGATGCTCACCGGGTGCGGCACCGCGCTCGTCACGCCGTTCACCGACACCGGGGCCATTGACGAGGCGGCCTTGCGCGCGCTCGTCGACTGGCAGATCGACGAGGGGATCCATTTCCTGGTGCCGTGCGGCTCCACGGGCGAGGCGGCCACGATGACGCCGGAGGAGCACCGGCGCGTCGTCGAGATCGTCGCGGACCAGGCAAAGGGACGCGTGCCGATCGTGGCCGGGGCCGGGTCCAACGACACGCGCAAGGCCATCGCGATGTCGCACGAGATGGAGAAGGCGGGCGCCACGCACCTCCTGCACGTCTCGCCGATGTACAACAAGCCGCCGCAGCGCGGCATCATCGCGCACTTCGAGGCCATTGCGCGCGAGGCCTCGTTGCCGATCGTCGTCTACAACGTGCCGGGACGCACGGGCAGCAACATCGAGGCGAAGACGACGCTCGCCCTCGCACAGCTGCCGCGCATCGTCGCCGTGAAGGAAGCGTCCGGCAACCTGGCGCAGGCGACCGACATCCTCGCCGGGCGTCCCGAGGGCTTCAGCGTGCTGTCCGGCGACGACGAGCTCACGCTCGCCATGATGGCGGCCGGTGCGCACGGGATCATCTCCGTCGTGTCCAACGTCACGCCGCGCCTCATGTCGCAACTCGCGGAACGCGCCGCCGCGGGTGACTTCGCCGCGGCCCGCGACATTCACTTCCGGCTGCTGCCGTGGATGCGCGCCGCGTTCGTCGAGTCGAATCCGCTGGCGGCCAAGGCGGCGCTCGCCATGATGGGCCGGATGCGCAACGTGCTCCGCCTGCCGCTCGTCCCGCTCGACCCGAAGCACGAGCCCGTCGTGCGC
>DASZRI010000355.1:0-2535 GCA_035549215.1 Gemmatimonadaceae bacterium
CGCCCCGACCCGCCCATCACCCCGAACCTCATGCGTCTCGCCGGCCTTATCCTCTGCCTTTCCCTCCTGCCGAGTCTCGGGCGCGCACAGGAAACGCGCGTTGTGGTGCTCGGGACGGGGACGCCCAACGCCGATCCCGATCGCTCGGGGCCGGCGCTGGCGATCGTGACCGGTGGGCACGCGTACCTGGTGGACGCGGGACCAGGGGTTGTCCGGCGCGCCGCGGCGGCCGTGCGCGAGGGGATCCGCGAGCTCGCGATGCCCAAGCTGGACATCGTCTTCCTCACGCACCTGCACTCCGACCACACGCTGGGGCTGCCGGACCTGATGCTCTCACCGTGGGTGCTGGAGCGCACGCAGCCGCTGCGCGTGTACGGGCCGCCGGGCACCGCCCGGATGGTGGCCTTCCTCGACTCCGCGTACGCAGCGGACATCGACATCCGGCTGCACGGCGGCGAGCCGTCGAACCCGACGGGCTGGCGCACCGAAACCCACGAGATCGCCGACACCGGCGTCGTCTACCGCGATTCCAACGTGACGGTGCGTGCCTTCCGCGTGCACCACGGCACCTGGCCGTACGCGTACGGCTACCGGTTCGAGACGCGGGACCGGGTCGTGGTTGTGAGCGGCGACACATCTCCCACGGAGGAGGTCGTGCGCGCCTGCAACGGATGTGACATATTGGTACATGAAGTGTACGACGCCGATCGGTTCGCGACGCGGCCACCGGACTGGCAGAAGTACCACGCGGCCTTCCACACGTCGAGCACCGCACTCGGTGCACTGGCGGCGCGCGCACACCCCCACCTGCTTCTCCTCATCCACCAGCTCTACTGGGGCGGGACCGACGCCGATCTCGTCCGCCAGGTGGCGCAATCCTTCCACGGTCGAGTCGTCTCGGCGCACGACCTTGGCGTCTACTGAACGAGCCGATTGAGATGTCGACGATGGCAGTCACCCAGAGCGCGCTGCAGCGCGAGTTGAAGCAGAGCCGTCCCTTCCCGTCCGTGGACGCCGAGGCGCTGATCGGCATCCTGCGCACGTCCGTGCTGCTGGAGCGCGAGTTGAATGCCGTCGTGGCGACGGCCGGCCTGACGCTGCCGCAGTACAACGTCCTGCGCATCCTGCGTGGGGCCGGCCCGGACGGACTGCCAACGCTGGCCATCCGTGACCGCATGCTCGATGCATCCCCGGGCGTGACGCGGCTGCTGGACAAGCTCGAGGCGGCCGGTCGCGTGCGGCGCGAGCGCTGCTCGCCGGACCGGCGGCAGGTGATGTGCTACATCACCACGGCGGGGCTGGACGTGCTGACGCAGCTCGACCCGCCGCTGCTGGCGTATGACCGTCGCGCACTGGACGTGCTCACCGACGACGAGAAGGAAGTGCTGATCTCGCTGCTCGACCGCATCCGCGCCGCGCGGGACTAGCGCGGCCCACGCGAATCACGGCGCCCGGCTGGGCCAGCCGCCCTTCCAGCCACGCAGGATCCAGATGCGCCGGAGCGCCGCGACGTCACCGTCGCGCCGAGTCATGCGAACGAGCGATCCCTTCTCGAGTGATTCGAAGTAGGCGCCGAGCTGCACAGCAGTCTGGTGCGGCTCGGGAACCTCGTCGAGTGCGAGCACGAGGTCGTCTCCGTGATGCGCGAGCACGGGAAATCCCGGCCAGAGGTCGTACTGGTTGGCGCGGCCGCCGATGTTCATCGAGAAGGTCTGCGGGCGCCCGGGCAGGAACCACGCCAGCTCCGACGCGTCCTGATAGCGGTCGCCGCCCGCCCACACGTGATGCCCCTGGGCGGCGATGCGTGCGCTCGCGGCCGCGACGCTGTCCGCAAGCTGGTCCCATCCGGCCGAGCGCGCGACGGGATCGCGACGTGCGGGCAGCGGCAGGATCGGGCGCACGGACTGCACATACACGACGGCCGAGACGGCGACGGCCAGCGCAACGCCCCAGCGCAGCCACGTGCGCGCGCGAGTGCTCCAGTCGGTGGCGGCGAGGAGCGGGACGGCGGGGATGTACGCGAGGGCGGGCCAGTTGGCTTCCACGGGCCGCCGGAATGCGCTGAAGACGAACATCGCAACGCACGTGAGCGCCACGACGGCAAGGACGTAGTGCATGTCCGACGCCGGCGCCCGGAAGGCGCGCCACGCGGCAATCGCGAGCAGCACGAAGAGGATCGGCGTCGCGAGGCCGGCCTGGCCGCCGATCAGGTCCAGCTCTCGCTTGAAGGGCGAACCCTTCGGTGCGCCGAGCCCATGGTGGAGCTGGAAGGTGAACGAGATCCAGTCATGGTGCGCGTTCCACGCGAGCACGGGCAGGAACACGAGGATCGCGGCTGCGCAGGCGGCGTAGGGCCCGGGATCGCGCAGGCGCGCGCGGAGCGAGGGGCGCGTGACGATGGCGATCGTGACGCCCACCGGCAGCAGGATGGACGTGTACTTCGAGGAGAACGCGGCGCCGAGGGCGATGCCTGCCGCGATCCACCAGCCGAGGGACGCGGTAGAACTGACGGGCGCCTCGAGCGCGCGGACGACG
>DASZRI010000356.1:0-2298 GCA_035549215.1 Gemmatimonadaceae bacterium
GGCTTCCGTAGCGCCACGCCGCGAATTCGGGGCGCAGCGGCGCGCCGATGCGCACGAGCTCGACGCGCTCGGGGAGCCGGGCCAGGCCGACGTTGCCGGTGGCCACGCGCACGCGCGTGTCGCGGAACGCGCGCTCACACTCCTCGATCGCTTCCCATCGCTCGTCCAGCGGGGAGAGGTTCCACCGTCCGCAGTGCGTGCAGATCACCCACAGCCGTCCCTTGGCGGCGTCGAACGCCAGCCGCCGTCCCACCGGGAAGTGCTCGATGGATTCGTTGCGGCCCAGGTGCGAGTGGCAGAACAGGCATGTGGCGTACATGGACCCTTTGCCTCGCGAAGTTGTCCAAGGAGATGATGCCGGCGCGTCTTCGGCGTCACACTGCAACGATCGCCACTTCCAGCCTACAATACTTCAAATCGGCCGGAAGGCCAGATCGGTTCCACGTCCAACACGACACGATGATCTCGACCGCACTCGCGCTCCTGCTGGTGATGCAGCAGGGCGCCAACACCACGCCGGCATCCGGCGATACGACGGGGTACTGGCAGCAGCACGTCAGCTACCGGATGGTGGGCACGCTGGATGAAGCCACGAACGTCCTGCACGGCGTTGCCGACCTGACATACGTCAACAGTTCACCGGACACGCTTCGCGAGTTCTACGTCCACCAGTACCTGAACGCGTTCCGGCCGGGCTCGAAGTGGAGCGCGGTGGACAACCGCGAGGGGCGCGTGCGATTCCAGCACCTGCGCGACCCGGACTACGGGTATGAACGGTTCACGGCGACGCCGACGTTCGACAACGTGGCGATCGCACCGGATTATCCCGGCTCGCCGGACAGCACGGTGGCGCACTTCCGGCTGGCGCGCGCGCTGGCGCCGCACGACACCCTGCACGTCCACTTCGAGTGGGACGCCCGGCTGTCCACGGTGCTGCGGCGCAACGGGCGCGCAGGACGCAGCTACGACTTCGCGCAGTGGTATCCCAAGGTCGCGGTGTACGATCGTGCCGGCTGGGAGCCGAACCCGCTGGTGCCGGCTGGCGAGTTCTACGGGGAGTTCGGCACCTACGACGTGACGCTCGTCGTGCCGGGGGACGAGATCATCGGCGCGACCGGCGTGCCGGTGTCGGGCGACCCGGGGTGGGCGTCGGTGAAGCGCTGGGGCCAGGTATACATCCCGGCCAACGCGTATGCCGACGTGCCGCCGGGCCCGCAGCCGCGTACGGTGCCTGTGGGCGACAAGGTCGTGCGCTTCTACGCGCGCAACGTGCACCACTTCGCGTGGTCCATGTCGCCGGACTACCGCTACGAGGGCGGGATCTACGTGCGCACGGTGCCGCCGACGCACTTCGCGACGTGGGACACAGTGGCGATCAACGTGCTCTACCGCCCGGGCGACGACACGACGTGGGGCGGCGGGCGCGTGGTGCAGCGGACCATCAATGCGCTGCGCTGGCTGGAGAAGACGTGGGGCCCGTACGCGTATCCCTCGTTCACGAACCTGCATCGGCTGGAAGGCGGCGGCACCGAGTTCCCGATGATGATCATGGACGGCGGCCCGGAGTACGACCTGATCCTGCACGAGGCCGGGCACAACTTCACTTACGGCATCCTGGCCAACAACGAGTGGCGCTCGGGGTGGATGGACGAAGGCCTGACGTCGTACCAGACCTCGTGGGCACTCGGCCAGACGCCGCAGGAGGTGGCAAGGAGCGGCGTGGTGCCGGCGCCGCCGCGGCTCGCGGAGGGATACCGCGTGAACGCCGAGACGATGACGCCGGCGCAGCGCGGGGACTTCGCCCTGGCCAGGCTCGACATGCTCGGGCATTCGCAGCCGATCGGGACGCCCGCGTACGCCTTCCGCGACTTCGGCACGTACAATGCGATGATCTACAATCGCGGCGAGCTGATGTACTCGCAGCTGCGCGACGCGCTGGGCGACACGACCTTCGCGGCGTTCTTCCACGACTATTACAACCGCTGGTCGCTGAAGCACGTGGATGAGCGCGCCATGGAGGCATCGGCCGAGCGCGTGTCCGGGCAGCGGCTCGACTGGTTCTTCCGCGAGTGGGTGCACGACGTGGGGCTGGTGGACTACGCGCTCGCGGGGGCGACGACGTCGCGCACGAGTGACGGCAAGTGGCTGACGCGGGCGACGGTCGTGCGTCGCGGCGACTACGTGCACCCGATGCCGGTGGGCGTGCGCACGGCGGCCGGCTGGACGATCGGGCGCGGCAACGCGACGGACGACGTGCAGGTGGTGCAGGTAGTGACGTCGGACCAGCCGCTCGAAGTG
>DASZRI010000357.1:0-6974 GCA_035549215.1 Gemmatimonadaceae bacterium
GATCTCCCCGGTCACGCGCAAGCTGCTCCGGCTGCTGCCGTCGCTCGTGGCGCGCCCGTGGGCGCTGCGTCGCGCGCGGCGGCTGGCCGCGCGGTACCAGAACGGCACGGTGCGCCGCGTGGGCGGCTTCGTGCTGCTGGAGGTGCCACGCTCCGTCACCATCGGCACCGCGCCGGGGAGCGTGGGCTGCACCTATTACGAATCCGCGCTCCGCGAGCTGCTGCGCCTGCTGATCGGCAGCATCGGGTCCGTGGACCACGTCCGCTGCGAGGGCCGCGGCGAGGGGACGTGCGAATGGCGCGCCGACTGGCGCTCCGTAGACCGCTCTGCGGCTGCCTGAGGATGCTTGCATGCTGACTCCTGAATCATTGCCCGCGCTCCAGCACGCCCTGGGCGAGCACGGCCTGGATGGCTGGCTGCTGTTCGACTTCCGCGGCATCAACCCGATCGCCAACGGCCTGCTGCGCGTGGAGGGGCTCGCCACGCGGCGCATGTTCGCGTGGATCCCGCGCGAGGGCACGCCGGTGGCCGTGATGCACGCCATCGAGCCGGGCCCGTGGCGCCACTGGCCCGCGGCGTGGAAGCGCGTCACCTACAGCACGTGGCGCTCCCTGGACGACCACCTGGCCTCGCTCCTCAAGGGCAAGCGCGTAGCCATGGAGTATTCGGCGCGCGACGCGGTGCCGTACCTCGACCGGATTCCCGCCGGGGTCGTCGAGCTGGTCCGCGCCGCGGGCGCCGAGGTCGTCACCTCCGCGCCGGTGGTCACGCAGTTCTACGCGGCGTGGAACGCGAAGCACGTCGCGTCGCACGTGCGCGCGGCCAAGGCGATCTCGCGCATCGCGCAGGACGCGATGAAGCTTGCCGGCCAGCGCGCGCGCACGGACGCGCCGGCCACCGAGTACGAGATCATGTGCTGGATCCGCGAGCAGTTCGAGGCGCAGGGACTGTGGACCGACCACGGGCCCGACGTGTCGGTGAACGCGAACGCGGCCGACCCGCACTACGAGCCCACGGCGGCCCGGGCGCTGCCCATCCGCGTGGGCGACGTGCTGCTCATCGACCTGTTCGCCAAGGAGAAGGACGGCGGGGTATGGGCCGACCAGACGTGGATGGCCACGGTGGGCGAGCCGTCGCAGCGCGCCCTGCAGGTCTGGACGGCGGTGCGCGACGCCCGCGACGCGGCCATCGCGGCGGTGCAGGAGCGCGCGGCGCGCGGTATTGCGATGACCGGCGCCGAGGCCGACGACGCGGCGCGCGCGGTGATCGAGCGGGCCGGGTTCGGCGCGCACTTCACGCACCGCACGGGCCATTCCATCGACCCGCGCGACCTGCACGGGTCGGGCCCGCACCTGGACAACATGGAGACGCATGACGACCGCCAGCTCGTGCCGGGCGCCGCGTTCTCCATCGAGCCGGGGGTCTACATCGCGGGCGAGGTCGGCATGCGATCCGAGGTGAACGTGTACCTCGAGCCTGGCCGCGCGGTGGTCACGCCCGCCGACTACCAGCGCGACCTGCTTGTCGTCTGACGCGCGCTCAGTGCGCGCGCGGCCGGTTGGGGTCGAGGGCCATCCAGACCGACGGATCCTCGAGCCCCAGCCGCCAGAGGGCGACGTGCGTCACGCCCGTGCTGCGCACGACGTCCAGCAGCGCGCGCACCGATGTCGCGTCGCTGACCCAGAGCTCCCACTCCCCCGGCGACTCGGCGTGTACCGTGGCCGAGGCCGAGTCGCGCTGCAGCGCGACTCCCGCGCGGTGCGCGGCGTCCTCGGCGTCCTGGTAGCCGATCGTGCGCGCGTCGCGCACGCCGTGCATCCACTGGTAGCCGTAGGTGGGAATCGCGGCCACGATGTGCGCGCGGCCGGCGAGCGCCACGCGATGCTCCAGCGCCCGCCGCACCCAGGCCGGTGACGCGATCGGCCCTGGCGTGCCCGTGGCCCAGTGCTCGTCGTACAGCATGACCACGAGCAGGTCCACTGCGCCGGCCAGCGAGCGCGTCGGGTAGGCAAGCGAGTCGATGGACGGCACGGCGATGCCCACGGGGCCAAGGCCGTGCGCATGCAGCGAGTCCGTGAACGCGCGCGCCACGGCGATGGTGGCGGACGTGTCGGCGGGCGTCACGCCCTCGAGGTCGAGCACCACGCCGCCGTAGCCGAGCCGCTTGACTCGGCGGGCCAGCGTGCCGGCGGAGCGCGCGAGCAGCGACGTGTCGCCGGCGAGGCGGCGGATGGTGGCGGGGTGGAACGTGCTTCCCTGCCAGTTCGTCACCAGCGCCATGCGGCGCGTGGTGGGCGGTGCGTGGCGTGACAGCGTGTCGTCGTACAGCGACGTGGGGAGCGCGGTCGCCGTGTCGAGCGGGATCCAACCGTACACGACGGCGTCGAGCTCGCTGGCGTGGCCGCGCACGCTCGCGTCGCTTCGTGGGTCCCACGGCGCGGTGAAGCCCCAGATGTCGAGCGGCTCGGGCGCGACGATGCGCGCGCCGGCGCAGGCCAGCGCGATCGCGGCAATGCCGCAGGCGACGAGACGGGACGAGAGGCGCACGAATCGCACAGGGTTGCGATGAAGAATCGTCGGGCGCGGTTCGGGGCGCCAGTGCGCGTGGCTACATTTCGCGTTCGCCGCGCGATATCCACGTTTCCCATTCACCGTGCGATCCCGGATCTTCCTCGTTCCCGCCGCCATTGCCATTGCCGCTGCTGCATGCTCGCGTGACGCGAAGCGCACGCCGGCGATGAAGGCAGCGGCCCCGCCCGCCGATCCGCCGGCCCCGGCCGTCATCTCGCGATCGGCGACGGCGTATCGCGTCATCGCGGTGCCCGACGCCGGCACGATCACCGGCACGATCCTGCGCGAGGGGCCGGCCGGCGCGCCCGCGACAATCTCCACGGGCGCCGACAGCGACGCGTGCGGCGCAACCGTGCCCGACGAGTCGGTGCAGGGGCGCGGCGACGCGCTGGCCAACGCGATCGTGTGGCTCACGGACGTGCGCGCGGGCAAGCCGCTGCCGCCGCAGCGCCGCGCCGAGCTGGCGACGTCGGACTGCCAGGTGGATCCGCGGGTGCTCGCGGTGGCCGTCGGCACGACGATCAACGTGATCAGCGAGGATGCCACGCTGCATCGCACGCAGTTCCTGGCCGACTCCAGCCATCGCCTGCTGGCGACGATCCAGACGGTGGACACGTGGCAGGTGGTGCCGAGTGCGGCGATCGCGGCGGCGCCGGGGCTCGTGGACGTGCGGTGCGTGGAGCACGCCTTCACGCGGGGCTACGTGGGCGTGTTCGACCACCCGTACTTCGCGGTCACGGACGACCGCGGGCGATTCACGCTGGACGGCGTGCCGCCGGGCACGTACCACCTGCGCCTGTGGCACGAGCGCGGAGGCCCGCCGCGGGAACGCACGGTGACCGTCGCCGCCGGGCGGGCGACGACCGTGAGCGACACGCTGCACCTGCGCTGACACCGGGGCCGCCGCGCGCGTGGCGCAGCAGCGGTCAGCGGTCGGCGCCTGCCTCGACGTTGCGGAACTGGCTGTGGTAGAGCCGCGCGTACAGCCCTTCGCGCGCCAGCAGCTCGTCGTGCGGGCCCGACTCCACCACGCGGCCGCGGTCGAGCACCACCACGCGATTCGCGCGGCGCACGGTGCTCAGCCGGTGGGCGATGATCAGCGTCGAGCGGTTGCGCAGGAGCTGCTCCATGGCTTCCTCCACCAGCCGCTCGCTCTCGGAGTCCAGGCTCGAGGTCGCCTCGTCGAGCACGACGACGGCGGGGTCCTTGAGGAAGACGCGTGCCAGCGCGATGCGCTGCCGCTGGCCGCCCGAGAGCTTCACGCCGCGCTCGCCGACCAGCGTCTGCATGCCCTCCGGCAGCCGCTCGATGAACTCCAAGGCGTGCGCGGCGCGCGCGGCGGCCAGGACTTCCTCGTCGCTCGCGGGGTGCGCGGACTCGCCCGGGCGGGCGAACGCGATGTTGTCGCGCACCGTGCCGCTGAACAGCGCCGGCTCCTGGGGCACGATGCCGATCGCCTCGCGCAGGTCGGCAAAGCGGAGCTCGCGCACGTCCACGCCGTCCAGCGTCACGCGGCCCGCCGTCACGTCCCAGAAGCGCGGCAGCAGCGAGGCGATGGTCGTCTTGCCCGCGCCCGACGGCCCGACCAGCGCCACGACCTCGCCCGGCGCGATCTCCAGTGACACGTCCTGCAGCACGTCGGGCAGGTCGGGATGGTAGCGGAAGCTCACGTGGTCCAGGAGCACCGCGCCGCGCACCGGATGCCCCAGCGGCACCGGCTCCGCGGGCTCGGCCACCGTCGGCTGCGTGTCGAGCAGCTCGAAGACGCGCTGCGCCGCGCCCACCGCCTCCTGGTATGCGCCGAACAGCGAGGCGAGCGTGCCGACGGCGGCCGCGACGAAGATGGCGTACAGCAGGAACGACACCAGCGTGCCCGCGGTGAGCTGTCCGTCGAGCACGAGCTGGCCGCCCTCCCACAGCACGGCCACCACGCCGCCGAACGCCAGGAAGCCGACGATGCCGAACAGCATGGCGCGGATGCGCGCGCGGCGGACGGCCGCGGTGACGACGTCGCGCAGCAGCGCGGCGTAGCGGCGCGACTCCGTCTCCTCGCGATTGAAGCTCTGCACCGTGCGGATCTGCGCGAAGGCCTCGTTCGCCATGCCCATGGCCTGCGCGATGCGGTCCTGCACGCCGGTGCTCGCCCGGCGCAGCCGGCGGCCGAACAGCACCGCGGCGCCCACGATCACGGGCACCACGGCCAGCGTGGTGAGCATGAGCCGCGTGTGCACGAGCGTGAGCAGCACCATGCCGCCCACCAGGAAGATCACCTGCCGCGCGACCTCGGCCACCTGGTTGTTCAGTACGGACTGCAGCACGGCGAGGTCCGCCGACAGCCGGCTCGTGAGGTCGCCCGTGCGCTGCTCGGTGAAGAACCCCGGCGACAGGCGCACGAGGTGCGCGAACACCTCGTCGCGCAGCGACGCGATCACGCGCTCCGCCGTGGACGAGAGCAGGTACACCTGCACGAAGTTGAACACGCCCTGCAGCGCGAACAGGCCGAGCAGCAGCAGCGCGATGCGGTCGAGCAGGGACCGGTCGTGCGCCTGGAACGCGGCGTCGAGCAGGTTGCGCACCACCTGCGGGAACGCGAGCCCGATGGCGCCCGATGCGAGCAGGCAGATGGTGGCCGCCGCCAGCACCCTGCGATGCGGGCGGAGGCGGGGCACCAGCCGGGCGAGCGGCTTGGGGGAGCGCGGGCGGCGCGAGGGCGCCTCGCCCCGCGTCGTGGAGGAAGCGGGCGCGCTCACGCCGCGATGCGGCGGTCCACCGCCATGGCCACGAACAGCAGCGCCAGGTAGAGCAGCGAGTACTTGTACACGCTCCACGCCGGCTTGCTGAATTCCTTTGCCCGCATCACGCGCACGACGCCCACCAGCAGCCACAGGCCCAGCGCCAGCGCGCAGAAGAAGTACGGCAGCCCCAGCGCACCGAAGGCCACCGGCAGCAGCGTCAGCGGCACGAGGATCAGCGTGTACCACAGCATCTGCCGCATCGTCTCGCGCTCCCCCCACACCAGCGGCGCCATGGGCACGCCGGCGCGGCCGTAGTCGCGCTGCTTGTTGAGCGCGAGCGCCCAGAAGTGCGGGGGCGTCCAGTAGAAGATGATCAGGAACAGGTACACGGCCATGAGGTCCAGGCCGTTCGTCATCGCGGCCCAGCCCACGAGCGGCGGGAACGCGCCCGCCGCGCCGCCGATCACGATGTTCTGCGGCGTGCTGCGCTTGAGCCAGCGCGTGTACAGGAACACATAGGCGTAGAAGCCGAGCAGCGCCAGCGCCGCCGTGAGCACGTTGGCGAAGCGCGCCAGCAGGTACGTGGACGTCGTGGCCAGCAGCAGCCCGAACACCAGCACCTCGCGCGGCCGCATCCGCCCGCTCGGGATGGGGCGCAGCCGCGTGCGCGACATGCGGTCGTCGATGTCGCTGTCCAGGTACATGTTCACCGCGTTCGCGCCGCCGGCCATCAGGTACCCGCCCACGAACAGCACGAGCACCAGCGTCAGGCTCGGCGTGCCCGCCACGTACATCGGCGCGATGGTCGTCACCAGCAGCAGCGAGATGATCCGCGGCTTGGTGAGCGCCATGTAGTCACGCGTGAGCGACTGCCGCCCCGTGTCCACTGCCGCCTGCGTCACGCCTCGCCCCCGGCGCCGCGGGCGACGAACACGGCCACCGAGTGCGGCCTGGCCATCTGCGACACGCCGGCCATCGCCTGCTCGCCGGCGCCCGACATCGGCGTGCGCGGTGGCAGCGGCGCGCCCCTGGGCGCCGTCCCGCCGTCGCTGAGCGGCGTCATCCCGGCGGCGATGCGCGCCAGGTAGGCGAGCGTGTAGGCCGAGAGCCAGATCGCCACGCCCACCGCCTCGTGCATCGAGCGGACGACCGGCGGCAGGTGCATGCCGATCATCGCGCCGGCCACGAGCCCCTGCGTCAGCACGATGCCGAGCAGCACGTACACCGCGCGCTTGACCACCGCGCTGTCCTTGCGCTTGCGACCCGCCATGAGCATGCCGATCACGTGCAGGAGCAGGAACAGCGCGATCAGGCGGTGCGTGACCTGGATGCCGACGGAACTCCCCGCGACATCAGGGTTCACCCCGCACAGCGGGAAGTTGCGGCACGCCACCGCGCCGCCCGGCACCTTGGCCGTGAGCCCGCCGAACACCACCGCGATGAACGCGATGGCCGCCGCGCCGCGCGCCGAGCGGAAGGTCCGCGGTTCCACGTGCTGCGAGCGCGCGCTCGCCCCGCCCAGCGCGCCCGCGCGGATCGCCGCCGTCGCCAGCACGGCCAGCAGCGTCATCGCCAGCGTCCAGTGCGTCACGGTAGCCCACGGCGGGTTGCCCGTGTACACGGTCACCGCGCCGAAGCCCGCCACGCAGAAGACGAGCACTACGGCGC
>DASZRI010000358.1:0-1694 GCA_035549215.1 Gemmatimonadaceae bacterium
ACCCCGGAGCTCCTGATCGTCGCCAACGATCCGGCCGCCGATACCTGGCTGCCCGGCGTTCCGCGCGTTGCGGATCGCATCGTGGGCGCCGGCGGGCTGGGCGGGCTGCACGCCGCGCTGCTGCACGCGCACCGCGAAGTCGTCGTGGTGGCGTGGGACATGCCCTTCGTGCCGGCCGACCTGCTGCGTGCCCTCGTGGAACACCGACGGCGCTTCACGGCGTTCGCCGCCGTCCCGGTGACCGATGCCCCGACGGGCATGGAGCCCTTCTGCGCCTGCTACGCGGCGGCCTGCGGGCCGGCGCTCGAGCGCGTGCTGCACGCGGGCACGCACGGCGCCGCGACGTTCGTGCGCTCGCTGCCGCGCGTGAGCTGGCTGAGTCGCGCGGCCGTGGAGGCGTTCGGCGACCCGGCGCGCACCTTCCTCAGCGTGAACACGCGCGAGGACCTCGCGCGCGCCCAGTCCCTGCTGCAGCCCGCGGGCTGAGTCTCGCCGTCGCACCGTGCGCGGCAGTAACTTCGCAGCGGTCGTCACCCATCCCTTCCGCCCTCATCCGGAGCACCTGACGATGGTTCGCCGGAGTCCGATAGCCCTCCTCGCCCTTGTCGCGATATCCGCCTGCGGCCATGCCGGGCGGGCCCCCGAGCCGGTGCGCAGTGCGCGCGAGGCCTTCGTGCACGGCGTGGACTCGCTCGTCACGCTGGAACCGTTCCGCAACGCGCACTGGGGCGTGCTGGTCGTGGATCCCGAGCGCGGCGACACGCTCTACTCCCACAACGCCGGCAAGCTGTTCATGCCGGCGTCGAACATGAAGATCGTGACCAGCACCGCCGCCACGATGCTCCTCGGCATGGACTACCGGTACGTGACCACGCTCGCCGCGCGCGGCACGGTGAAGGACAGCGTGCTGGACGGCGACCTGCTCGTCTATGGCCGCGGGGATCCCACCGTGAGCGACCACATGCTCGGCGACGCGATGATCCCGCTGCGCACGATGGCGGAGTCGCTGGCGACGCGCGGCATCCGGCGCATCACGGGCCGCGTCGCGCTGGGCGCCAACGTCTTCCCCGGCCCCACGCTCGGCTTCGGCTGGTCGTGGGACGACCTCGAAGGCGCCGACGGCGCGGGCGTGGATGAGCTGCTGTTCAACGAGGGGTTCGCGCTGGCCCACGTGCGCGGCGGCGCGCAGCCCGGCGACGCGGTCACCGCGACCACGTCCCCCGCGCGCACCTACCCCGTGCTGCGCGTCCTGGCGCACACTGTGGCGCGCACGGACACCGCGGCGCTGCGCGCCGACCCGCTCCGCATCGTCAAGGACACCGTGCGCGGTGACGTGCGCGTGCTCGGCACCATCGCGGCCGGCGACACCACCTCGCTCGAGGTGACGTTCACCGATCCCGACGCCGCCTACCTGGCCGCACTGCGCGAGGCGCTTCTGTCGCGCGGCATCGCCGTGGAGGACGGGGCCACGGACACGACGCAGGCCGTGGACTCGCTGTTCCGGGTGCAGTCGCCGCCCCTGCGCCAGGTCCTGGCCGCGCTGCTCAAGCCGTCGCAGAACCAGATCGCCGAGATGCTCTTCCGCACGATCGGGCTCGTCGCGGCCGGCACGGGGCGCGGCGACTCGGCACGCAAGGTGGAAGAGCGGATGCTCGCCGGGTGGGGCATTCCCGCCGACGGCTACGTGATTCGCG
>DASZRI010000359.1:0-5327 GCA_035549215.1 Gemmatimonadaceae bacterium
GCGCGCGCGCGGTCGGGCTTCTCGACGAAGCGGGCCACGCGCCGCACGCCGGGTTGCACCTCGTCCCCGGGCTGGATGTACCCGAACCCCGGGTCGGGGCGCGACGGCACGACGCCCACCGTGACGAGCGCGGCGTGCTGCTCGGCTGCCTCGGCTGCGCGGGTCAGCGCGGCGCGGAAGCCATCGGGGTTCGCGATTGCCCAGTCCGCATGGACGGAGAGCATCGTGGCGCCCGCGCCATCCCGGCGCGCGATCTCCGCCGCCGCCCACGCGAGGGCGGCGGCCGTGCCGGCCGGGCGCGGCTCCGCGATCAGGTTGCGCGCCGGCAGCTCGGGGGCCAGGCGTGCGATGGCCGGGACGAGCCCCGCGTTCGTGAGGATCAACGTGTGCTCGGCGTCGGCCAGCGGGCGCACGCGGTCCAGCGTGTCACGCAGCAGCGGCTGGGCCGTCACGAGCGGAAGCAACTGCTTGGGGCGTTCCGGGGTACTGAGGGGCCAGAAGCGGGACCCGACGCCGCCGGCGAGCACCACGACCCAGCGGCTCATGCGACGTCCGCGCCGGCGTCGTCGGTGGCGTGGCCGCTCAGTTCCATGGCGCGCGCGAACAGGCGCTTGGGGCTGAACGGCTTGGTCAGGAACTCGCTCGCGCCGAGTGCCAGCGCGCGCTGCTGGTATTCCTCTTCGCCCGCGGCGGTGAGGATGATGCAGGGCACGTCGCGCCAGCGCTCGCTGGCGCGCATCGCGGTGAGCACGTCCAGTCCACTCTTATGGGGCATCATGACATCCAGCAGGACGAGGCCGATGTCCGGCTCGCGGTGCAGCAGGTCGAGCGCCTCGCGGCCGTCGTACGCCAGCGACACGCGAAACGGGCCCTGCTCGAGCTTCATCTTGATGATGCGGCCGATGTGCGGCTCGTCATCGGCCACGAGCACGTGGCAGGCAGGGGCCGGGGTGCTCACGACTCAGACGAGGGCGGCGATGTGCTCGCGGTTGCGGCGGAGTTCGTACAGCAGCTGGCCGACGTTGGCGGTGGGCTGGAGCAGCACGAACAGCACGGCGTCGGCCGTCAGCACGGACACCACGGCCAGCCCGTGGCGGTGCTCGAAGACGGCGGTCAGCAGCTCGCCGCGCTGGGCGGCGGCGCCGAGTTCGTCGGCCGGCGTGATGATGGGCGGGATGCGCGCGGCGAGATCTTCCGGGTCGAGGCCGGGTACGGACTGGCTGTCGATCAGGAGGCCGTCTCGTCCCAGGACGACCGCGGCTTCCACCCCATCGCGCTGTCGGATTGCTGCGACCAGGTCGCGAATGCTCGGCATTCCCGCTCCCTCCGAAGTGTCCGCGAAGGTAGGGATCGCCGTAGGCGAAGTCAAGCGATGGCAATCGCTTGAACTCGCTCTGGCGCGGCGGTATCCTTCGCCCTTGCCTCCCCGTTCGTCCGAGTCTCCATCCGCGTCATGATCAAACGCATTCCCGTCCTGCTGGCCGCTGCGGCCACGGTCGTCGCCATTGCCGCCTGCCACGGCGTGGACAACCTCACGGCCCAGTTCCCGAACACGGAGAACTCGGTCACGGTGTACGCCCTCAACGGTGGTCCCGCAGCCAGCCCCACGGGCCTGGACCTCAAGTCGGGCGCACCGATCTACATTGACTCCAACTTCGGCTTCGACGTCGCCTTCGACCTCGACAGCACGGGCAAGGTGCGCGTGTACCCGGTGCGCGTGGTGGCCAACAACCTGGCCAGCGTGCACAGCGTCGGCCTCCAGGTCGTCTCGGCCACCTTCGACGAGTACACTCGCGCGGTGACCTCCGGGTACCACTTCGATTCCACGCTCGTCGCCCCCGTGGGCGCCACGATCGCGGTGAACTCCCTCGACGTCTCGACGTGCTCGCTGTACTCCCTCGGGTCGTCGTACTACGCCAAGTTCATCGTGGACAGCGTGAATGCCGCGCAGAAGGCCTTCTACGTCCGCTTGCTGGCGGACCCGAACTGCGGCTATCGCACGCTCACCGGCGGCGTCCCGAACAACTGAGCCATGCACGACCTGCGAATGCTGCGTGAGCAGCTCGACGCGCTGCGCCAGGGCATGGCGAGGCGCGGCGCGCTGGACACGATCGGTCCCATCCTGGACCGCGGCGAGGCGCTCGATCGCGAGCGGCGCGCGCTCATCACCGCCGTCGAGGAGAAGAAGGCGGCGCGCAACGCCAGCTCGCAGGAGGTGGCGCGGCGCAAGAAGGCTGGCGAGAACGCCGACGACCTGATCGCTGCGGGGCGCGCGCTCGGCGAACAGATCGCCGCCGACGAGGCGCGGCTCGCCGACGTGGAGGGGGCGCTGCAGCGGCTCCTGCTCGAGGTGCCGAACCTGACGCTGCCCGACGTGCCCGAGGGCGGCGAGGAGCACAACGTCGTCGTTCGGAGCTGGGGCACGCCGCGGGACCCGGCGGGCGTCCGGCCGCATTGGGACGTGATGGCGGCGCTTGGCATGCTCGACCTCGAGCGCGGCGCCAAGATCAGCGGGTCCGGGTTCGTTGTCTATCGCGGGATGGGCACGCGCCTCGTGCGCGCGCTGCTCAGCCTGTTCATGGACGTGCACGCCCGCGAGCACGGCTACGAGGAAGTGTGGCCGCCGCAGCTCGTCACGCGTGCCACCATGACGGGCACGGGCCAGCTGCCCAAGTTCGAGGATGACGCCTACGCCACGCGCGGCGATGACCTCTTCCTCATCCCCACGGCCGAAGTGCCGGTCACGAACCTCTACCGCGACGAGATGCTGGACGGGGCGCGGCTGCCGATGGCGTTCGTCGCGTACTCGCGCTGCTACCGCCGCGAGGCCGGTTCCGCGGGCAAGGACACGCGCGGCATCCTGCGCACGCACGAGTTCGACAAGGTGGAACTCGTGCGCTATACGACGCAGGAGTCGTCGTCGGAGCAGCTCGAGCTGCTCACGCGGCACGCCGAGACGCTGCTCGAGCGGCTGGAGATCCCGTACCGGCGCAAGTTGCTGGCGGCGGGCGACACGGGCTTCTCGTCGGCCAAGACGTACGACCTCGAGGCCTGGGCGCCGGGCGTCGGCGCGTGGCTCGAGGTGTCGTCGTGCAGCACGTTCACGGACTTCCAGGCACGGCGCGCCAACATCCGCTACCGCCCTGCACCGGGTGAGAAGCCGAAGTTCGTGCACACGCTGAACGGCTCGGGGCTCGCGTTCCCGCGGACGATCGCGTGCCTGATCGAGAATCACCAGAATCCGGACGGCTCGGTGACGATCCCCGAGGCGCTCCGGCCGTACATGGGGACGGACCGGCTCACGTGATCCGCCTGCGTCGCGGCGCGCCCGAGGTGCTCGTTGCCACGCTGATCATCCTGCTCCTGGGATCCTACGTCTATTACACGCAGCGGGTCGTGCGTGAGCTGCGGCAGGAAGGTGGCCGCACGAGCCGGATGTACGCGCGCGTGTTCCACGCGCTGAGCGACACCGGCGAGACCGCGGCGCTGGACGCGCTGCTCGACCTGACCAAGGGCATCCGGCAGCAGGGCGTTCCGCTGATCCTCACCGACGCGCAGGGGCGACCCGCCTCGCACGCCAACCTGCCGCCGGAATACGACTCGCTCCCGGACACGGACCCCCGCATCCAGGCCTACGTGCGCGTCCTCGACCGGCAGAACGTGCCGGTCATCGAGCCCACGGGGCAGATCCACTACGGCAACACGCCGCTCGTGCGATGGCTGCGCATCATCCCGCCGCTGCAGGCGGTGACCGCGCTGATGCTCGTGATCGCCGGCCTGCTCATCATCCGCTCGCGGGGCGATGCGCTGCGCGAACGCATCTGGGCAGGCATGGCCCGGGAGTCCGCCCACCAGCTGGGCACGCCGCTCTCCAGCCTGGGCGGGTGGATCGAGCTGCTCGAGGAACGGGCGGAGGACGACCCGTCCGCGAGGGCGATGGCCGCGCACATGCGCGCCGACCTCGATCGCCTGGATCGCGTCGCCCACCGCTTCGAGCGCATCGGGCGCGACCCGAAGCTCGAGCCGGTGGAGGTGACCGGCATGGTGGATCGCGTCGCAGGCTACTTCCGCGCCCGCGTGCCGACGCTCGCCAACACGATTCGCGTGGATGTCGCGCACGCCGACGGCCCGCTCACCGTGCAGGGCGACGTCGTGCTGCTCGAGTGGGCGCTCGAGGTGCTCGTCAAGAATGCCGTGGATGCGATGGCCGGGCGCGGCGGCACGATCGCGCTCAGCACGGCACGGCTGCCGGAGCGGGGCATTCGCATCCGCGTCGCCGACGACGGGCCCGGCGTCCCGCCCGAGCTGCGCGACCGCATCTTCGAGGCGGGCGTGACCACCAAGCGAAGCGGGTGGGGCATCGGGCTCGCCCTCGCGCGCCGCATCGTCGAGGAGAACCACGGGGGCCGCCTGGCGCTCGTGCCCACCGACCGCGGCGCGACCTTCGACATTATACTTCACTGATGTCCGGTTCGACCCCCGACGCGCTGCTGGACGGCCTCAACGCCGCGCAGCGCGCAGCAGTCATGCACCACGAAGGCCCGCTGCTCGTGCTCGCGGGCGCCGGTTCCGGCAAGACCCGCGTGCTCACCCGCCGCGTGGCCCGGCTCATCCAGGTGCACGGCGTGGATCCGTCGCACATCCTTGCCGTCACGTTCACGAACAAGGCCGCCGGCGAGATGCGCGAGCGCATCGGCCACCTGCTGGGGCATGATCCCGCCGGCATGTGGGCCGGCACGTTCCACGCGATCGGCGCGCGGCTGCTCCGCATGTCGGCGCACCTCGTGGGGCGCACCCAGGCGTTCACGATCTACGACGAGGATGAATCCCTCGCCGTCGTGAAGCGCATCATGGAGCGCCGCGGCATATCCGTGAAGCAGTACGCGCCGCGCGCCATCCGCGGGGCCGTCTCTGATGCCAAGAACGCGCTCGTGTCGCCCGACGAGTACGCGTCGCTCGCGCGCGATCCCTTCGCGCGCGCCGTCGCCGACGTGTACGGCGACCTCGAGGACACGCTGCGCCGCGCCAACGCCGCGGACTTCGACGACCTGCTCGTGCTGCCCGTGCGCATCCTGGAGCAGCATCCCGACCAGCTCGCGCGCTGGCAGCGCAAGTTCCGGTTCGTGCTCGTGGACGAATACCAGGACACCAACCGCGCGCAGTACCGCCTCATCTCGCTGCTCGGCACGGCCCACGGCAACGTCTGCGTCGTGGGCGACGACGACCAGTCCATCTACGGGTGGCGCGGCGCCGACATCCGCAACATCCTGGACTTCGGCAAGGACTTCCCCCAGGCGACCACCGTCCGCCTCGAGGAGAACTACCGC
>DASZRI010000360.1:0-4845 GCA_035549215.1 Gemmatimonadaceae bacterium
TCGCCCGCGGGAACCGCGGAGTTCGTCACGCGGCGGCCGTCGACGTACACCTGCACGCCGTTCCCCTGGCAGAGGCCGAACCGGATATCCACATGGCCACCAATAGTCCGGCTCTGCAGCCCACCGATCTGCCCCTCGAGCGCGTTGGCCAGCGTGAACGAGCCCGTCCTGGCAAGCTGTTCACGCGTCATGAAATCGCCGACCGCGGTTGCGCGGCGCTCGTAGAATCCGTCGAACTTCGTGGTGTAGGCCAGGCGGGACGGCTTGGTCCACCGCTCGCCGCGCGCGGTGATGCGCACGGTGTCGAGCGCGGCGGCCTGGTGCGCGAGCACGACCTCGGCGCCGAGGCGCTGCTGGTCCACCAGCGTGACGTTGAAGTAGTGCGGCTTGTAGCCGAGCTTCTGCACGGCGATGACCTGGAGGCCCACGGGCACCTCACCGAGGACGAACCGTCCGGTGGAGTCGGTGCGCACGTAGCGGGAGCTGCCGACGACCCAGACGACGGCGCCCGCGATGGGCGCCTGGTCCGTGTCGCCGACCCAGCCGATGACCAGCGCGCGGCCCTCGCCGCGGGCGGCCTGCTGCGCCTGCAGCGGCGCGAACGACGCCAGCAGGAGGAGCGCGGCGACCCGCAGGGCGCGCGTGGCACGCGCGAGCCGCGAGGTGGCGCCAGGACGTGGAGCCATGCCCGAATTGTGGTGCCGCCGGGTGACGGCGGCAAGCGGGGGAGCGCCTACTCGTATCGCAGTGCTTCCACAGGGTCCAGGCTGGCCGCGCGCACCGCCGGCAGCAGCCCGAACACCATGCCCGCCGTCACGCTGCCGATCACGGCCGCCGCGATGGCGAGCGGTGGCGTGGTGGCATCCACCGGCGTCAGGTGCCGGACGGCGTACGTCAGCACGCCGCCGACGAACAGGCCCGCCAAGGCGCCGACGGCGGTGAGCGTCGCTGCCTCGACGAGGAACTGCCACAGGATGAGCGCGCGCGTGGCGCCGAGCGCCTTGCGCACGCCGATCTCGCGGGTGCGCTCGGTGACGCTGATCATCATGATCGCCACCACGCCCACGCCGCCGACGAGCAGCCCGATGGCCGAGAGCACGATCATGACCAGGAAGAACACGCCGACGATCTGGTTGTAGAGCTCGAGCAGCTTCTCCGGCGTGGAGACGAAGAAGTCGTTCCCCTGCGCCGGGCGCAGGTGGCGTGAGGACCGCAGTTGCGCGATCACCTCGTCCATGGCGCCATCGCGATCCACGCCCGGCTTCGGCTTCACGGTGAGGTCCACCCACCAGAGCCCCGTGTTCAGGCGGCGATACGCGGTGTTCATGGGCATGACGATCTTGCCCTTGTCCCCGCTGTCGAAGGCGTTGGCGATGGGGTTGTACACGCCGATGATCGTGAACGCCTGGCCGCCGAGGCGGACCTGCTTGCCCACGGGGTCCTCGCCGAGGAAGAGCTTGTCCACGACCTTGCCGTTCACGAGGGCCACATTGGCGCCGGCGGCGTCCTCGATGCCCGTGAAGTTGCGGCCGGACGTGATGTCGCCGCCGTTCACCTCGAACCAGCCCGGCGTGTAGGCGTCCACCGTGACGGACGGCAGCGAGCGGTCGGCGAAGCGGATCTCCGCGTTCGTGCCGACGTGCGCGGTCACCGCCTCGATGCCCGGCAGCTGGCTGATCTGGGTGGCCTGGTCCAGCGTCAGCGGCCGGTTGTGCCGCCACGGGCACGAGTCCGCCGACCCGTTGCAGCTGTTGATCTCGGCGGGCCAGCGCGTGATGAAGAACGTGGTCGGGCCGGCGGCGGCGATGCTGCGCTCCACGCCCGCGTTGATGCCGTGCACCGCAGCGGACATGACCGTCACGACGAACACGCCCACGGCGATGCCGAGGATGGTGAGCCCCGCGCGGACCTTGTTGCCGCGGATGGACTCGAGGGCGATGAGCACGCCCTCGAACAGGCCGGAAATGCGAGCGCCGATGGTCATGTCACTCCGCCCGGATGGCGAGGATGGGATCGAGCCGCGACGCGCGCCCGGCAGGGTACGCCCCGGCGGCAATGCCGACGCCAGCGCCGATCGCGACCGCGAGCGCGATGGACCACGGCGCCACCGCGGCCGGCAGCGGGGACACGAGCGCCACGCCCTTGGCGAGGCCGATGCCCAGCCCGACGCCGATGATCGCGCCGACCATGCTCAGCGTCGCGCTCTCCACCAGGAACTGCGCCATGATGTCGCGGCGCCGCGCGCCCAGTGACTTGCGGATGCCGATCTCCTGCGTGCGCTCGGACACCGCGACGAGCATGATGTTCATGATGACGATCGCGCCGACCACGAGCCCGATGGCCGGCAGCGCCATGCCCGCGAGCACGAGGTACTTCTTGATCGTCATCCACTGCGAGAGCGCCGTCTCGGAGCTCTCGAACACGAAGTCATCCTTCTCGCCCGGGTGCAGCCGGTGCCGGCTGCGCATCACCTCGCGCACGATCTCCTGCAGGCCGGCGTATTGCGCCGGCGTGGGGGCCTGGACCACCACGCCGTACAGGTTGTTGCGCGCCTTGGTCAGGCGCGACATCTCGGAATGGAACGGCGCGATGGCCTGGCGATCGAGGTTCAGCCCGAACACCGTGCCCTGGTGCTCCAGCACGCCGATGACCGTGAACGGGAAGTGGTTCACGCGGATCGTGCGGCCGATCGGGTCGAGGTTCGGGAAGTACTGCTTCGCGATGTCGTCGCCGATGACGATCACGTCCGACCCGACCACGTCCTCCTGCTCGGTGAACACGCGCCCCTGCGCCACGCCCAGGTCCTTGATCTTGAAGTACTGGGCCGTGGCGGCCTCGGCCAGCACCTGCGCGCCGCCGTTCACGTAATCGGAGCTGACGCCCATCCAGTTCACGTCATGCATCGCCCAGCCGGCGTCAGCGGGCAGCGCGGCCTTCACGGCCAGCGCGTCGTCGATCGTGATCTTCGGGCGCCGCTGCCACTCCTTCCACTCGGCTTCGGTGACGTCCGTGTTGATGTCGGGAAAGCGGCGCAGGTTGAAGGTGTTCACGCCCAGGAACTTGCCGGCGAAGTCCTGCTCGACGTACACGCTCATGCCCTGCACGATGGACACCACCGCGATCAGGAACATCACGCTGATCGTGACGCCGAGCAGCGTGAAGAAGCTCTTCAGCTTCTGGACGCGGAGCTGGCCCAGGGCCAGGCGGATGGCTTCGAGGATCTGCACGGACGGGCTTGGCTGGAGGCGAAGGGAGTTTCCGTGGCTCCCTACGGAACGGGCCCGCCCCGGGTGTCAAACCGGGGCGGGCCCGCAGCGGCCCGGTCCGCAGCCAGCCCCGCGGCGGGGCCGCCCGCTACTCGTAGCGCAGGGCGTCCACCGGGTCCAGCCGCGCCGCACGCGCCGCCGGCAGCAGGCCGAACATCACGCCGGTCACGGCACTGGACACCAGTGCGGCGACGACCGCCATCGGCGGCACCGAGGCCGGGATCGGGGTCGCCGCCTTGACCGCGACGGCGATCAGCGTGCCGCCGATGAGGCCGATGGCCGCGCCGATGCCGGTGAGTGTCACCGCCTCGATCAGGAACTGCCACAGGATGAGCGCGCGCGTGGCGCCGAGCGCCTTGCGCACGCCGATCTCGCGGGTGCGCTCGGTGACGCTGATCATCATGATCGCCACCACGCCCACGCCACCGACGATCAGCCCGACGCCGGAGAGGACGATCATCACCAGGAAGAACATGCCGAACACCTTGTTGTAGGTGTCGAACAGCTTCTCCTGCGTGATGATGGCGAAGTCGTTGTCCACCGCCGGGCGCAGGCCGTGGCGCTGGCGCATGAGCGCGGTCACGTCGTCCACCGCCTCGTCGCGCGTGACGTCGGCCCGTGGCACGATGGCGATGCCGAGCTGGCGGCGCGACGCGCTCAGCGTGCGGAACGCCGTCTCGATCGGCACGAGCCCGCGCGCGCGGTCGCCGCCCGAGAGGAAGCTGTAGCGGTAGTGGTACACGCCGATGACGCGGAACTGCTCGCCGTTCACCGCGACGAGCTTGTCCAGCGGGTCGGAGTCGCCGAAGAGCTGCGTGGCCATCACGTCGTTCACGACGATGACGCGCGCCCCGGCCGCGGCCTCGGCGTCGGTCCAGTTGCGCCCCGGATACAGGTCGCCGCCGCCGTCGAACACCATCCAGTTGCTGCTGAAGCCGCTGATCTGCGCGCCGCTCAGCGAGCGGTCCTGGTAGCGCACGGGGTAGCTCATGTCCAGCCGGCCGCCCGCCGCGCTGATGGACGGGAGCTGGTTCAACGCCTTGACGTCGGCCAGCGTGAAGGGCGGGTTGTGCCGCCACTTGCACGTGTCCTCGGTGCCGTCGCACGCCTCGAAGGTGATCGGGAAGCGCGACAGGAAGAAGGTCGTCGAGCCGGCGGACTGGAAGTCGGCCGCGACGCTGGTGTTGATGCCGTGGATGGCCGCCGAGATCACGACCACGACCAACACGCCGACGGCGATGCCGAGGATCGTGAGGCCGGCGCGCACCTTGTTGGCGCGGATGGACTCGAACGCGATCCCGACGCCCTCGAACAGCGCGCCGATCCGGGCTGCAGTGGTGGCCATGGCTACTCCTGTCGCAGGGCGGCAATGGGGTCGAGCAGGGCGGCCCGGCTCGCCGGGTACACCCCGGCGATGATGCCGACTCCCGCGCCCACTCCCACCCCCACGATGATGGACCACACCGCCACGCCCGCGGGCAGCGGCGTGACCGCGGCGATGAGCTTGGCGAAGCCGATGCCCAGCGCCACGCCGAGTGCGGCCCCGACGGCGGCCAGCGTCGTGCTCTCGGCGAGGAAC
>DASZRI010000361.1:0-5092 GCA_035549215.1 Gemmatimonadaceae bacterium
CCCCCCCGACGTGCTTGAAGATCCCGGTTCTCGTCCGCCGCGCGCGGAATCGGTGCTGCACATCGTGGCGAGGTCGCTAATCCTCCGATCCGCAATCACTTGCGGAATTCCACCCACTGGAGGACGCGTCGCATGCCTAGCCCTCGACCGGGCACCGCCCTTACTATTCGAGAGTTGCCCCGCACGGAGCGGCCCCGCGAGCGCCTGCTGGACCTCGGCGCGCCGGTGCTCTCCACCGCGGAGCTGCTGGCCATCCTGCTCGGCTCAGGCGGGGCCGGACGGTCGGCGTTGCGCATCGGGCAGGACATCCTGTCCACCTGCGGCGGGTCCCTGCGCCGGCTTGCCATGCAGCCGGTGGCGGAACTCACGGGGGCTCCCGGGGTCGGTATGGCCCGGGCGACCACGATCCATGCCGCGCTGGAACTGGGTCGTCGCATGGCCGGCGAGTCGCGGGACGACGGCGCGCCGATCCGGTCGCCGCGTGACGTCGTCTCGGCGTTCGCGCCGCGGCTCGAGGACCTGCCGGTGGAGGAGTTTCACGTGGCCGTGCTGGACACGCAGCATCGGATGGAGCGGGATATCACCGTAACGCGCGGCATCCTGAATTCGTCGCTCGTGCATCCGCGGGAGGTGTTCCGGCAGGCGATCGCCGAGCGCGCGGCGGCGGTGATCCTCGTCCACAACCATCCGAGCGGCGACCCCACGCCGTCCGGGGACGACCGCGCGGTGACGGAGCAGCTGGTGGCGGCGGGGCGGCTGCTGGACATCCCGGTGCACGACCACGTCATCATCGGGCGGGGCCGCTATACGAGTTTTGCGGAGGCAGGACTGCTGTGAGCGCAACGGCGATGCGAGAGATCATCCCGGAATGGCCGGGAGACGACCTTCCGTCCAACGACCGCCTGGACCGGGAGCTGATCGCGCGCGCCTATCGCTTCAGCGCCGAGGCGCACAAGGGGCAGGTGCGCAACTCGGGTGAGCCGTACATCACCCACTGCGTGGAGGTCGCGCGCATCCTCGCCGACCTGCAGCTCGACTCGGTGACGGTGGCCAGCGGCCTCATCCACGACGTGGTCGAGGATACGCGCACGACGGTGGCGGACGTCGAGCGCGAGTTCGGCCCCGAGGTGGCGGGGCTGGTGGACGGGCTGACCAAGATCGCCAAGCTGCCCACTGGCGCCTCGTCGCAGGAGCGGCAGGTCGAGAACTACCGCAAGCTGCTCCTCTCCATCGCCAAGGACGCGCGCGTCATCATCATCAAGCTCGCGGACCGGCTGCACAACATGCGCACGCTGGACTGGCTCCCGCCGGAGAAGCGCCGCCGCATCGCGCAGGAGACGCGCGACCTGTACGCGCCGCTCGCACACCGCTTCGGCATGGCCAAGATGCGGTGGGAGCTCGAGGACCTGGCGTTCAAGCACCTCGAGCCCGAGGCGTACAAGACGCTGGCCCGGCAGGTGGCGCAGAAGCGCGGCGAGCGCGAGCAGCTCATCGCGGCGTTCAAGGAGCCGCTCGAGCGCGCGCTGGCCACCGCCGGCATCACGAACGCCGAGGTGACCGGGCGGCCCAAGCACCTGTGGTCCATCTACAAGAAGATGACGCAGCGGCAGAAGCCGTATGAGGAGATCTACGACCTGCTGGCCATCCGCGTCCTCGTGAACTCGGTGCCGGAGTGCTACCACGCACTCGGCATCATCCACGACGGGTGGACGCCGGTGCAGGAGCGCATCAAGGACTACATCGCGCAACCGAAGTCCAACGGGTACCAGTCGCTGCACACGACCGTGTTCGGGCCGGGGCGCCAGCTGTACGAGGTGCAGATCCGCACGCGCGAGATGCACCGCACGGCCGACTTCGGCATCGCCGCGCACTGGCTGTACAAGGAGGACGCGAAGAGCGCCGACGAGCTGGACCGCCACCTCACCTGGTTCCGCCAGGTGCTGGAGCTGCAGCTCGACGCCAAGACGCCGGACGAGTTCCTCGAGTTCCTCAAGCTCGACCTGTACCAGGACGAGATCTTCGTGTTCACGCCCACGGGGCACGTGATCCAGCTCCCCAAGGGCGCGACGCCGCTCGACTTCGCGTTCGCGGTGCACACCGAGATCGGCCTCCACTGCTCGGGGGCGCGCATCAACGGGCGCATCGCGCCGCTGTCGCGCCCGCTGCGCAACTCGGACACGGTGGAGATCATCACGTCCACCACGGCGCGCCCGACGCGCGACTGGCTGGCGCACGTGCGCACCGGCCGCGCGCGCCACAAGATCCGCCAGGTCCTGAAGCGCGAGGAGAACCAGTCGGCCACGCGGCTTGGCCAGGACATGCTGGACCGCGAGATCAAGCGGCGGCGGCTGGCCAAGCTGGACGACGCGCAGCTCGACCGCGCCGCGGCCGCGCTGAACCTGAACGACGCGGCGCACCTGCTCGCGTCCATCGGGCAGGGGGACGTGCACCTGAGCGCCGCGCTCAAGCACCTGTATCCCGAGCTCGAGGGCACCGAGGCCATCAAGCCGAGCGCGATCGACCGGCTGGTGGACCGGATGCGCGGCGCCAAGGGCGTGCGCATCCAGGGCGTGGACGGCGTCATGGTGCGCTACGCGCAGTGCTGCCAGCCGGTGCCCGGCGACCCGGTCGTCGGCTACGTGACGCGCGGGCGTGGCGTGAGCATCCACCGGGGCGACTGCCCGAACCTGCTCCTGTTGGCGCACGAGCCGGAGCGGCGGCTGGAGATCGATTGGCAGGAGGCCGAGGGCGAGCGGTTCATGGTGCGCCTGGCCCTCGAAGGCTCGGACCGCCGCGGCTTGTATGCCGACGTCGCGGCCGCGGTGAGCGGGACGGGCACGGACATCCGCAGCCTCGACCTGAAGTCCACGGACGGGAAGGTCAGCGGCGCCGTGGTGGTCGAGGTCGAGAACCTGGCCCACCTGCAGAAGATCGTGAAGGCGGTGCGGCGCGTGAAGGGCATTTCCGAGGTCGCCCGGCGCGAGCGCATCACGCCAGAGGACTAGGCCGTCCCGTTGGCTGGCGTCCTACCGAACAAACGCCGAAATCGTTAGATTGGGGCGAATGGCTGCCGAGTTCGACCTCCAGACCCCCTTCGCGCCCGCGGGCGACCAGCCGCGCGCCATCGCCGAGCTGACCGCCGGGCTGGAGCGCGGCGACCGCTTCCAGACGCTGCTGGGCGTCACCGGGTCCGGCAAGACGATGACGGTCGCCAACGTCATCCGGAATGTCGGCAAGCCGACGCTGGTGCTCTCGCACAACAAGACGCTGGCGGCGCAGCTCTATGGCGAGCTGAAGAGCTTCTTCCCGCGCAACGCGGTGGAGTACTTCATCTCGTACTACGACTACTACCAGCCGGAAGCGTACGTGCCGAGCACGGACACGTACATCGAGAAGGACGCGTCGATCAACGAGGACATCGACCGGCTGCGGCTGCGCGCGACGTCCAGCCTGATGGAGCGCGACGACGTGATCATCGTCGCGACCGTCTCGGCCATCTACGGCCTGGGCGACCCGGTGCAGTACCGCGAGCAGATGGTGACGCTGCAGGTCGGGCAGCGCATCGCGCGCGACGACATCCTGCGATCGCTCGTCAAGATCCAGTACAGCCGCAACGACGTCGCGTTCGACCGCGGGTCGTTCCGCGTGCGTGGCGACACCGTGGAGATCCTGCCCGCGTACGAGGAGCAGGGAGTGCGCGTGGAGATGTGGGGCGACGAGATCGAGCGCATCTCCAAGATCGACACGCTCACCGGCGAGACGATTGCCGTGCTGCCGCAGGCGGCCATCTACCCGGCCAAGCACTTCGTGACCGAGCGGGCGACGCTCGAGCGCGCGGTGCAGCGCATCCGCGAGGAGCTGGTCGACCGGCTGCGCGTGCTGCGCGAGGCGGGCAAGCTGCTGGAGGCGCAGCGGCTGGAGTCGCGCACGAACTTCGACATCGAGATGATGCTCGAGATCGGGACGTGCGCCGGCATCGAGAACTACTCGCGCCACCTGTCCTTCCGGGCCGAGGGGCAGCGCCCGGCGTGCCTGTTCGACTACTTCCCCGAGGACTTCCTGGTCGTCGTGGACGAGTCGCACGTCACGCTGCCGCAGATCGGCGGGATGTTCAATGGCGACCGCGCGCGAAAGCTCACCCTCGTGGACTACGGCTTCCGGCTGCCGAGTGCGCTCGACAACCGCCCGCTCATGTTCGACGAGTTCCTGTCGCTCACGCCGCGCGCGATCTTCGTGTCGGCCACGCCGGGCGAGCTGGAGCTGCGGCTCTCCGAGGGCGTGGTGGTGGAGCAGATCATCCGCCCCACCGGCCTCGTGGACCCGGTCATCGAGGTGCGGCCGGTGCGCGGGCAGGTGGACGACCTGCTCAACGAGATCCGCATCCGCGAGCGGCGCGGCGAGCGCGTGCTCGTCACGACGCTCACCAAGCGCATGGCCGAGGACCTGACGGACTACCTGCAGCAGGTGGGCGTGCGGGTGCGGTACATGCACTCGGACATCGACGCCATCGAGCGGATGGAGATCGTGCGCGGGCTGCGCCTGGGCGAGTTCGACGTGCTGGTGGGGATCAACCTGCTGCGTGAGGGCCTGGACCTGCCGGAGGTCTCGCTCGTCGCCATCCTCGACGCGGACCAGGAAGGCTTCCTGCGCAGCGACCGCTCGCTGATCCAGACGGTCGGGCGCGCGGCGCGCAATGCGTCGGGCACGGCGATCTTCTACGCCGACCGGATCACGGGCTCCATGCAGCGCTGCCTGGACGAGACCGCGCGCCGCCGCGAACTGCAGCTCGCGCACAATCGCGAGCACGGCATCACGCCGCAGACGGTGAAGAAGAGCGTCGAGGAAGTGCGCTTCAGCACGCGGGTCGCCGACGCACGGACGGAGCGCGAGGAGCGCCAGGTGGCCGAGGCCGCCGCCGACTACGAGGTGATGGACCCGGCCGCGCTCGAGCAGATGCTCGAGGAGCAGATGAAGGACGCCGCGAAGGAAATGGACTTCGAGCTCGCGGCCACCCTGCGCGACCAGCTCTTCGAACTGCGGGCGCGCGGGGCGCGTCAGGCCAGCGCACCCGCCGGCGCCGCGGCGCCAGCCG
>DASZRI010000362.1:0-2478 GCA_035549215.1 Gemmatimonadaceae bacterium
CTTGCTACTCATGCCTGCTGAGTGCCGTTCGCCGCTCCCCGCTGAACCCCGGTACAACACCAAGAAGGCCTGAGTCCGGAGATCAAGAGAGTAAGAGCATGGAGCTCACTCCATTCTGGACCCTCTTGATCTTGCTACTCATGCCTGCTGAGTGCCGTTCGCCGTTCCCCCTCCCCTGTCCAACCCCTTTACACCTCCGGTCATTCTCTCTCTTTACTCCCCCGCCCCTTATCCCCATCGTTACTGCCACCATGAGCCCCACCCTCCTCGCCAGCTACCTCGTTGAGGCCGCTGGCGCCCTCATCTCCGCCGGAATCTTCTTCGGCTTCTACCGGGACTATCGCAAGCCCCTGCTCCGCGATTGGTCCCGCTCATGGTCCGCCCTCACCATCGTCCTCCTCTCCGCCGCCGCCACCGCCCTCGTCTCCGCCCGACCCCTCGCCGATCCCCTCCGCCTCTCCCTCAGCTTCCTCGGCGGCGTCGCCTCCTTTCTCCAGGTCGCCTGGCTCCTCCTCGGCTCCCGCGAGCTCGTCACCGGCCACGAGGTCGCCCCCTCGCGCCGCGCCTGGTGCTTGGGCTCGGCCGCCGTCCTCGGCGTCCTCATCACCGCCGCCTACGCCACCGACCCCTCCCCCGACGCCGGCACCACGCGCTTCATCCTCCGCGTCGGCCTTCGCGGCGTCATCGTCGGCATCGCCTTCATCGTCGCCGCCACCGACGTCTGGCACGCCCCCGGCGTGAAGGGCTGGGGCCGCCGCATCGTCGTCTGGTCCTTCGCCCTCTTCGGCCTCTCCCAGATCCAGCTCCTCGCCGTCGGATTCCTGCGCCCGCCCAGCGCCGTGCCCCCCAGCTACGGCATGTGGGTCGGCTTCTCCGACTTCGTGCTCATGTTCGCCATGGGCCTCGGCGTCGTCATCTGGCTGCTCGAGGAACAGCACGCCGAGGCCCGCGAGAGCGCCGCCGAGGTCCAGAAGCTCGCCTTCCACGACCCCCTCACCGGCCTCCCCAACCGCAAGCTCTTCCTGGACCACCTGGAGATGTCCATCCCGCGCGCGCGGCGCGGGCGGCACAAGCTGGCCGTCTTCTTCGTGGACCTGGACCGCTTCAAGGTGGTGAACGACTCCCTGGGCCACGGCGTGGGCGACCGCCTGCTCCAGGTCGTGGCCGCGCGCATCCGCAGCGCCCTGCGCGAGACCGACATCGTCGCCCGCATGGGCGGCGACGAGTTCACCGTCCTCGCCCCCGTCGTGCATACGCTGGAAGACGCCATCTCCGTCGCCCGCAAGGTGCACGAGGCGGTCAAGGAGCCCATCGCCATCGAGGGCCGCGAGCTCTTCGTCACCGCCAGCATCGGCATCAGCGTCTTTCCCGACGACGGCCAGAACGCCGACACCCTGGTCCGCAACGCCGACACCGCCATGTACCGCGCCAAGTCGCAGGGCGCGGACCTGTTCCAGCTCTACACGGCGGAGATGAACTCCCACGCCATCGAGCAGCTCGCGCTCGAGAGCGCGCTGCGCCGCGGCGTGGAGAGCGCCGAGTTCGTGCTCTACTTCCAGCCCATCGTGCGCACCGAGGACGGCTCCGTCATCTGCATGGAAGCCATGCTCCGCTGGAGCCATCCCGTCCTTGGCCTCGTGCGCCCCGAGCAGTTCATCCGGCTGGCCGAGTCCACGGGCATGATCCGGCAGATTGGCGAATGGGCCCTGCGCGCCGCGTGCCGGCAACTGGCCGAGTGGCGGCGCGAGGGGTTCCCCGAGCTGCGCGTGGCCGTGAACCTGAGCATGCGGCAACTGCAGGACCGCGGGCTGGTGGACCTGGTGCGCAGCGTGCTCGAGGAGAACAGGCTGCCCGCCAGCGCGCTGGAGCTGGAGATCAACGAGACCAGCGCCACCGAGTCCGGCAGCGACGCCGTGAGCCAGCTCCGGGAGCTCAAGAAGCTGGGCGTGCACATCTCGATCGACGACTTCGGGACGGGCTATTCGTCGCTGTCGTCGCTGCGCATGTTCCCCGTGGACACGCTGAAGATCGACACCAGCTTCGTCCGCAACCTGGTGCGGGACGCGAACGACACCGCCATCGCCGTCGCCGTCATCGCCCTGGCGCGCTCACTCGGCCTGCGCGTGATCGCCGAGGGCGAGGAGCACCCCTCGCAGCTCGACTTTTTGCATCAGCAGCAGTGTGAGGCCTGGCAGGGCTACCTGTGCTGCGCGCCGGTGGACGCAACCGAGTCCAAGCTCGTGCTGCGGCGCATGAGCGCGGCCGCGGGACGGATCCTGTCGCCGGTCGTGCTAAGGGCCGTGCGCGGCTAGATACGCTGACGACTGTCTACTGACACTCGCAGTCTACTGTAGCCGATCAGTCCAACCGCGCAGCGACCATCCCGGTTCGCGGTCGGACAACCTGGTGCCGGTATCCGGCATCTCAGTGCGCAGTTTTCAGCGATGCTTGGATGTGATCGTTCGGTGACATATTGAC
>DASZRI010000363.1:0-7036 GCA_035549215.1 Gemmatimonadaceae bacterium
GACGAACCCGATGAGCTCTTGTCGGCCATCAACCAGGTTCGGGGAGGATTGCATGGCGAGTGATGCCCGGCGCGACACGAGCCGCGGACGCGGCCGGTCGTTCGTGATCGCGGCGTGCTCCCTCGCCGCGCTGGCTTCAGCCTCCGCGCAGGGGACAGCGTCCACCGCGCACGTTTCCACGGACGCCCTGCACTTCACCGTCCCGGCCTGGGCATTCCCCGGCACCCTTCCGCCCAACCCGAACGCGACGCCGGACACCACCCCGCGCTCCATCCCAGGCAGCACCGCGCGGTTCTCGCTCGCGCAGATGCGCAACTTGTACTGGGCGCCGGACTGGCAGCCCGACAGCCATCCCCCGATGCCCGACGTCGTCGCGCACGGACGGAATCCCGGGGTCTACGCCTGCGCCTACTGCCACCTGCCCAACGGACGCGGGCGTCCCGAGAACGCGACGCTCGCGGGGCTCCCCGCAGCGTACATCATCGAGCAGATCGATGCCTTTCGCTCGGGCGCGCGGAAGAGCGCCGTCGCCGACTGGGCGGCGGGAGCCGGCATGGGCATCGAGGCGTCGCGCGCCACGGACGCGGAGATCGCCGAGGCCGCTGCTTACTTCTCGAAGCTGAGGCTTGTGCCGCGCGAACGCGTCGTCGAGACTGCCCGGGTGCCGAAGACACGCGCCCAGGGGTACCTCTACGTCGTGCTTCCCGATTCGGGCACGGAACCGCTCGGGCATCGCATCATCGAGACGCCGGCCAGCACGGAGCGGCACGAACTGCACGACCCCAACGAGACCTTCGTGACCTACGTCCCCCGGGGCAGCCTCGCGCGCGGTCGTGCCATTGCGACGAAGGGTGGCGGGGTCACGACCGCCTGTGTCACCTGCCACGGGCCGGACCTCCGGGGCGTCGGGGTGATCCCGCCGCTCGCGGGCCGCTCGCCAACATACATCGTGCGTCAGCTTGCCGGCTTCAGGACAGGAACGCGGTCCACCACTGCAACACAGCCGATGTCCCTCGTCACCGCGAACATGGGCGATGACGACATGATCGCCGTTGCGGCATACATCGCGACGCGAAGGCCGTAGGCGCACCCGCCTCGTGGGCTGCCGCGCCCCTGCCGCGGCCGTGGAACCTGATCGCGACTGAAGGGCTTCTATAGTATTGGTCGCCCCAGCAGGATTCCCCAGCTTCGTTCCATCCCATGGCCCGCTTTGACAGCATCCTCGGCACCGTCGGCAACACGCCCGCCGTCCGCATCAACCGCCTGGCACCCGCGCACGTCAACCTCTACGTGAAGGTCGAGGCGTTCAACCCGCTGGGCTCCGTGAAGGACCGCCTCGCGCTCGGCGTCATCGAGGACGCGGAAAAGCGCGGGCTCCTCAAGCCCGGCCAGACGGTGATCGAGGCGACGAGTGGCAACACGGGCATCGGGCTCGCCATGGTCTGCGCGGCCAAGGGCTACCCGCTGGTCATCACAATGGCCGATTCCTTCAGCGTCGAGCGGCGCAAGCTCATGCGCTTCCTGGGCGCAAGGCTCGTGCTGACGCCGGCCTCTGCGGGCGGCACGGGCATGGTGCAGAAGGCCGTGGAGCTGGCCGAGAAGCACGGCTGGTTCCTGACGCGCCAGTTCGAGAACGAGGCGAATGCCGACATGCACTCGCGCACCACGGCGCAGGAGATCCTGGTCGACTTCGCCGGGCAGCGGCTGGACTACTGGGTCACCGGCTTCGGCACGGGCGGCACGCTCAAGGGCGTCGCGCGCGTGCTCAAGAAGGAGCGCCCCGAGACGCAGGTCATCCTCTCGGAGCCGGCGGACGCGCCGATGGTGAAGAGCGGCGAAAAGCAGGCGCGCAATGCCGACGGCTCCGCGGCCGCACGGCACCCGGCGTGGAAGCCGCACCCGATCCAGGGGTGGAGCCCGGACTTCATCGCCAAGCTCGCCGGCGACGCCGTGGACGCCGGGCTCGTGGACCGGGTCTTCACCGTGACCGGCCCCGAGGCCATGGCCGCGAGCCGCGCGCTGGCGCAGCAGGAAGGGATCCTGGTGGGCGTGTCCGCCGGCGCGACGTTCGCGACCGCGCTCGAGGTGGCCAAGGACGCGCCCAAGGGCTCGACGATCCTCTGCATGCTGCCCGACACGGGCGAGCGCTACCTGAGCACGCCGCTGTTCGGCGACATCGCCGTGGACATGACGGACGAGGAGCGCGCGATCGCGCAGTCCACGCCGCTGTTCGCGTAGCAGGAGGCGGCGCCCGCGCACATGGCGGGCCCAAAGGCACCGGAGCGTTGACGCCTCAACGCTTCGCGCCTCTCGCACGATAGTCTACAGGACGCGTGGCTCGCGCCCCGTCCCGGGGCCTTGCGGCCGCCCGTCCTGCCGGCGATCCGCGACGCTGCCGCCGGTACCTGCCACAAAGATTTCCTGACAACCGAACCGCGGAGAAACACGTCATGCGCAGTCGCCTGCTGTCCCTTGGCATTGCTGCTTCCTTCCTTGCCGCCGGTGCTGCGGCCGCCCAGCGGCCCGGCGCACCCGGCGCCCCGGGCAATCCCGGTGGCCGTGGTGGTGCTGCCGCCGCCGAGGAGAGCGGCGGCGTGCCCGCCGTGGAGAACATCTCCACCACCAAGCACACGATCACGATCGACGGCAAGACGATCGCGTACACCGCGAACGCCGGCACCATGGTGCTGCGCGACGACGACGGGAAGCCCAAGGCCACGGTGTTCTTCGTCGCCTACACGCGCGACCAGGAAGATCCGTCCACGCGCCCGGTGACCTTCTTCTACAACGGCGGCCCCGGCTCGGCCTCCATCTGGCTCGACATGGGCATCATGAGCCCCAGGCACCCGGAGATGGCGCCCGGCGGCACCGAGCCCGCGCCCCCGTACAACCTGGTGGACAACCCGAACTCGCCGCTCGACGTCACCGACCTGGTGCAGGTGGACGCGATGAACACGGGCTACTCGCGCCCCGGCCCGGGCGCGAAGGCCAGCGACTACACCGGCGCCGCGAACGACATCGCGATGTTCGCGCAGTTCATCCGCAACTACCTGGATAAGTACAACCGCTGGCAGTCGCCCAAGTTCCTGTTCGGCGAGAGCTACGGGACCTTCCGCTCGGCCGGGCTCTCCTCGTACCTGCAGAGCAACGAGGGCATCGAGCTGAACGGCATCATGCTCCTGGGCACGGTGCTCGACTTCCAGTTCATCCAGCCCTCGCCCACGAACGACGTCGCCTACGCGTCCTTCCTGCCGTCGTACGCCGCCACGGCCTGGTACCACAAGAAGCTGCCTTCCGACATGCAGGGACAGTCGCTGAAGCAGGTGGTGCAGGCGGCGCGCGAGTATGCCTTTGGCGACTACCTGCTCACGCTGGCCAAGGGGAACACGCTCACCGCGGCCGAGCGCACCGCGGCCGCGCAGAAGCTGGCGCGGTTCACCGGCGTGTCGACGCAGTTCGCGCTCAACTCCAACCTCCGCATCGACCCGACCACGTATCGCACGGAGCTCATGCGCGCCGAGCGCATGATCCTGGGCCGCTATGACAGCCGCCTCATCGCGTCGAGTGGCAACCCGTCCAGCACGCGCGCGGACTTCGACCCGTCGGACGAGGCCCCCACGGGCGCGTTCGTCTCCGCGTTCATGCGCTACCTGCGCACCGACCTGAACTACTCGACCAACCTGCAGTACTACCTGGGCGGGCACACGGGCCGCTGGGACTACTCGTCGTTCGGCAACGGCTACCCCAGCGAAGTGGAGTCGCTGCGCCTGGCCATGGCCAAGAACCCGTACCTGCACGTGATGGTGGGCGCCGGCTACTACGACCTGGCCACGCCGTTCGGCAACGCGGAGTACACGTTCAACCACCTGGGCTTCGACGACACGTACCGCAGCCGCGTGGAGTTCAAGTACTACGAGAGCGGCCACATGGCCTACCTGAACCAGGAGTCGGCGCGGCAGCTCAAGGCCGACATCGCGAAGTTCATCTCGGCCAACCTGCACCCGACGATGTCGCACTGACCCGGCGGCTGTACCAGCCGGCCCGTCAGGGCCATCATCATGGAAGTTGACGGCGGCACGGATGCCTCTCGGGGCATCCGTGCCGCTCCACTTTCAGGGCGTGGAACGCGGGCGTCGCCCGCTGTGCGCTACTGCACGCGTCCCAGGTACTTGTCCAGCCAGCCGAGCACTTCACGGATGAGCGCGGGCCGGTCGTTGCGCACGTCGTGCGGCGTCTCGAGCACCACGTGCCGCTTGTCCCCGGCGGGAGTGCCGAGCATGCGGAACAGCGGCTCCTGCGCGCGATCGAGCGGGAAGCTGAAGTCGTAGCGCCCGTTCACCATCAGCACGGGCTTGCGCAACCGCGGCGCGAAGTCCGCCTGGTCGCCGCCCGGGGGCGGTGTCATCAGGAAGTACCCACCGTCCAGGAAGATCACGGTCTTCAGGCGGTCCTGGGCGAGCGTCGCATAGATCACCCCCTCCGCCGCGCCCATGCTCACGCCCAGGTACGCGACCTTGCCGGTGTCGATGTCCGAGCGGGTGGCGAGATAGTCCAGCGACCGCATGACATCCCGGGCGCGCGGCACGAGCTCCGGAATCGCCTCCAGCGTGCCGGGCATCGAGCCGCGCAGGCGCCGGTCGTACGTGTCCTCGTAGATGGGATACATGACGGCCCGCCCGCTCTGCACGACGAAGTCGAAGAACGACGTGTCGCCCAGTGTCCTGGTGTCCGTGAGGTCGAGCACGCGCGCGCTCGGGAAGAAGAGCACCGTCTGATACGGCGGCTTCACGCCCTTGGGCAGGTACAGATAGGCGGACATGCGCTCGCCGTTGTACGCCGCGTCGAACGTCACGCGCTCGCGGCGCCAGTCCTTGGTTTCCACCACGGCGCTGTCCACCTTCGCGTTCAGTGGCGTGTGGTCGTACTGGTACATCAGCTCGTACGCACGGAACACCGCGTCGCTTGCCGGCGTGGCCTTGGAGAAGTCCCGCTCGATGGGCTTCACCGGGCGTGCCGCTTCCGCAGGCAGCGGCTGCACGTTGCGCACGCAGCGGATGCCGTTTCCCGGCGAGCGATCGAACGGCGACAGCGACTCGGGCTCTGCATACAGGTAGGACGGGGCGCGCCACGTGCCGCCCAGGATGAAGCGGCGGTCCGGGTCGAGCGCGTTGAGCGCCCACTCCCGCACGTTGCCGGCCATGTCGTAGGTGCCGTACGGTCCCACGCCCCGGTACTTCCCCACCGGCGCCAGCGTCGCATGGGAGATGTTGCTCACCTGCGTGACGTAGCGGCCCGCGGCCGGCGGCGCCGCCTCGTACCACTGCGCGACCGACGGCAGGCTCTTGTGCGCGAACACCGCGTAGGCCGCGGCCTCATACCAGCTCACGCCGGAGACGGGATAATCGCCCTGCCCCTCGGGAAAGTGGCCCCCTTCCCACGTCGAGGGGCCGGCCCGCCCCGTGCGGTCGCGGAAGCGGTCCATGGCGTCGGCGAATGTCAGCGTGCGGCCGTGGTCCACGAACGGCTCGGTCCAGTACGACGGGTTCCGATACCCGCCCGAATCCACGAAGGCCTGATACTCGCGGTTCGTGACCTCGAAGCGATCCATGAAGAACTCGGGCATCTGGTACGGCCCGACCCAGCCCATGAACGCGATCATGTCGCCCCATCTCTGCGCGCCCACCCGCACCATTCCCGCCGGCGCCATCTGCGCGCTGTCCAGCGCGAAGCGCATCACGGCGCGGTTGGTAGGCGCGACGATTTCCTCGCCCACGCCCTGCTTGCTGATCTTCCAGCGCAGGTAGCCCCGCGGCACCTGGACGGCGTGCAGCGGCGTCGTGCCGAGGGTGAGCCATGCGCTGTCGGGCGACACGTAGTCCTGGATGGCGACGGTGGCACCAGCGGGCGTGGACAGGATGGTCATCGTGTCGCTGTTCGCGGCCAGCGCGGCCGCGACCTTCGGGTCGTCCGGCGCATACGACTGCGCACGCTGCAGGACCTGGTACGCGGCCAGCGCCCGGTCGTGCTCCACCAGCCCAGCGGCCTGCGACACCGCTTCACCGTGCGCCCACTGCGCGTGCCGCTCGTGCTGGTAGAACCAGCCCCCGCCCGTGAGCAGCACGAGCATCGCGGCGGTGACGGAGACGACGAGCGGACGCCGCACGGCCTGCGCGCCAGCGGACGCGGGCGGCGACGTCGCGTGGCCGAGTCGCTCCACGATCTCGGATGCACTCGCAGGCCGCTGGTCCACGGCCTTGGCCAGGCACTGGTCCACGAGCGCGCTGAGCTGCGCCGGCAAGTCTGGACGCACTTCTGCCAGCGGTCGCGGCGACTCGGTGATCTGCGCCGCGAGCAGCGCTTGCACGGTCGTGTGGCCCGAGAACGGATGCCCGCCGGAGAGCATCTCGTACGCGATCATGCCCCACGAATAGAGATCAGCGCGCGCATCCACGACCTCACCAGCCGCCTGCTCCGGCGCCATGTAGGCCGGCGTGCCGATGATCGTGCCCACCGACGTGAGCGTCTGGTGCTGCATCGGCATGGTGGCGGCGGTGATCGCCTTCGCGATGCCGAAATCCGTGACGACCGCCGTGCGCCCGGCCAGGAGGATGTTCTCCGGCTTGATGTCGCGGTGCACCACCTGCCGGGCGTGCGCATACTCGAGGGCGAGCGCAACGTCGCGCAGGATGCTGACGGCCTCGTCCACCGGGATGGGCCCGCGCGCCATGCGCGCACGCAGCGACTCGCCCTCGACGAAGGGCATCGTGTAGTAGGGCAGGTCGTCCACGTGCCCGGTGCGCAGCAGCGGCACGATCCGCGGGTCCGAAAGCCGCGCCGCGAAGGCGATCTCGCGCTCGAAGCGTTCCATGGACAGCCCGCCGCTCACGTCGGGGCTCAGCACCTTGATCACGACGCGCCGCCCCAGCCGGCGCTCCTCGGCCAGGAACACCGCCGACATGCCACCGCCGCCGAGCTCCCGTTCGATCAGGAACTCGTCGCCGATCACGGCCTGCAACTGTTGTCGGAGCTCTGTGTT
>DASZRI010000364.1:0-2205 GCA_035549215.1 Gemmatimonadaceae bacterium
GACCTGACGACCGGCAAGTTCGTGCACATGTCGGGCAGCTACGCGGAGATCGTGAAGGTCATCCAGGTCGGCGTGCCGGCGGACTCCATCAAGCAGAAGGACAAGTACCGCTTCGCGATGCGGGCGGGTGGTGGCGCCAACCTGACCGACGACGAGCTGCACGCGGTGGCCGCGTACGTGTACTCGATCAGCCATCGCTGAGCGAGCAGTTCACGCCGAGAACAACGAATGCGGCGCACGCCCTCGGGTGTGCGCCGCAGTTTCTTGTGGTGCCGTGGGGTCGGGATGCCGCGCCAGCTCACGCTGGACCGCGCTGCGCCCGCTCAGCTCGAGTAGTACGCGGCGTTCTCGGCGATGTAGCCGGCGGTGAGGTCGCACCCGTACGCCGTCGCCTCGTGCGCGCCGACGCCGAGCGATACCACCAGGTCCACCACCTCATGGCCGAGCGTCGCGCGCACGGTGGCGTCGTCGAACTCGGCGCGCGCGCCGCGGTGCACCACGGCGTGGCCGTTGATCCAGGCGTCGGTCGTGTCGCGGTTCACGGTGCAGTCGAAGCACTTGCCCACCGCCATGAGCAGGCGGCCGACGTTCGGGTCGGCGCCGTGCACCATCGTCTTGACGAGGGGCGAGTTCACGAGCGACTTGGCGATCGTGCGCGCATCGCGCTCGCTGGCGGCGCCGCGCACCGTGGCGCGGATCAGGTGCTTCGCGCCCTCGCCATCCCGGGCGAGGATTTCCGTCATGCGCACGCACCCGGCCGTGAGCGCGGCCTGGAACTCGCCTTCGGGCACGGCGCCGGCGAGGCCGTTGGCCAGGATGGCGCAGGTGTCGGACGTGCTCGTGTCCGTGTCCACCGACAGCATGTTGAACGACACGTTCACCGCCGCGCGGAGCATGCGGTCCAGCGTCGCGGCGTCGAACTGCGCGTCGGTGAAGATGTAGGCGAGCATCGTCGCCATGTTCGGCTCGATCATGCCCGACCCCTTGGCCACCCACGTGATCGTCGCCGGGCCGACGCGCGCGGACAGCGCCTTGGGGTGCGTGTCCGTGGTCATGATGCCCTCGGCGCCGACCAGCGGTTCGTCCTGCAGCTCCGCGGCGATGCCCCGGATGCCGCGCTCGATGGTCTCGATGGGCAGCGGCACGCCGATGACGCCGGTGGAGCTGACGAGCACGCGGTCGGCCGTGGTGCCGAGCTCGGCGGCGGCCGCGGCGGCCATGCGGCGCGCGTGCTCCACGCCCTGCGGGCCGGTGGCGACGTTGCTCACCTTGCTGTTGACCACGATGCCGCGCAGGACGCCGCCCTTGATCGTCTCGCGGCCGAGCACGACCGGCGCGCCGGGGAACTGGTTGCGCGTGAACACGGCCGCGGCCGCCGCGTCCACCTCGCTGGCGAACAGGGCCAGGTCCCGGGCGCTCGGCTTGAGGCCCACGTTGCGGCTGGCGCAGCGAAAGCCGCGGGGAAACACGGCGCGATCGTGGAATTGCATGGCGGGTGCGGCTGGAGCGGTGGTTGGGAGGGAGGGAAGATAGGCGCGCGCGCCGGGCGGGCGCCACGGTGGCACCGGCGCCACCTTGCTCCGCGGCGCGAGCCGGGCGACGTTCCTAGGATACTGCCGTCAAACGTCACCTCCGCCCGGACCCGACCATGAACGCCAGAATCGCCCTCGCCGCCGCCATGCTCTGCGCCGCTGCACCGATCGCCGGTGCCCAGCAGTCCAGCCCCCTCGCCGATGCCGTGCGCGCGGCCACGAAGGAGGCGCAGCAGAACCTGGTCGGCGCGGCCGAGCTCATGCCCGCCGACAAGTACGGCTACAAGCCGACCGCGGCGCAGATGTCCTTCGGGCAGCTGATGCTGCACGTCGCCGGGTCCAACGATTTCCTCTGCTCGCGGATCACCGGCGCCAAGGCGCCGACGGAAGCCAAGCTCGACGCCTCGGCGGCCAAGGACGTGCTCGTGGCGCGGCTCAAGCGGTCGTTCGAGTACTGCACGAACGTGCTGGCGAACGTGACCGACGCGGGCATCGCGGACAGCATCCCGTTCTTCGGCGGCCACAAGGTGACGAAGGCGGCGGCGATGGTCTCGCTCGCGGCGGACTGGGACGACCATTACGCGGCGGCGGCGATCTACCTGCGCCTGAACAACATCCTGCCGCCCACGGCGCGCAAGCCTGAGTAACCTCGTCGTGGGGCGCGTCCGATGAC
>DASZRI010000365.1:0-1595 GCA_035549215.1 Gemmatimonadaceae bacterium
TGCGCCGTCTGCGCGGTGCGGTCGCTGTACGCCACGGCGCCGCTGCAGGCGCCGGTGGAAGTGGTGCGCGCCCCTGAACCGGCCGCGGAATCGCATGCGGCCCGTCCGGCGCCCAATCCGGACGACGCGCTCACCAACCCCTCCCGCGCGCCGCCTCGCGTGGCCTGACGCGTCACGGCCCGGGATGCGGCGCGCACCGTGCGCGCCGGCCGCTTCAGTCCTGCGTCCCTGTCTCCACACAACTCCTGGATTGCATGCGACCCTCCATTGGATGGCTGGGGCTGCTGGCGTGCGTGGCCGGCACCGCCTCTGCGCAACAACGTGCCCCGTCGCCGGGGAACGCCGCGGACACCCTGCACCTGACACGGGCGCAGGCCGTGGCCACGGCGCTCCTCTCGAACCCGCAAGTCACCATCGCACGGGAACAGTACCTCCAGGTGCGCGCGCAGCGCGTGTCGGGGATCGCGATCCCGGACCCCGTGCTGAGCACCGAGTACGACTCGCTGCCCGGCCCCTTCCGCCTCAGCCCGAGCGCGTCGCGCCCGCTCAGCCTCGGCCTGACGATCCCGTTCCCGGACAAGTTCCGGCTGCAGAACACCATCGGGGTTGCCAACATCCAGTCGTCGGAAGCCCAGTTGCGCCTCACCCAGCAGCTCGTGGCAACCCAGGCCGCCCAGGCCTATGACTCGATGATGGTCTCGCGCATGCACCAGCGCGACCTGCTCGAGGCCCGCGACCTGGCGGCCGACTTCCTGAAGAAGACCGAGGCGCGCTTCAACGCCGGCACCGTCGCCCGGCTGGACGTGATCAAGGCGCAGGTGTCGCTGTCGCAGGCGGAGAACGCGCTCATCGCCAGCGCGCGCAACATCACGAATGCCGACGCCGCGATGAACCGCATCCTGGGCCGGCCGCTCGGCGCACCGCTGGCGCCGGCGGAGTCGCTGGCGGTGCCCGGCGCGCTGCCCGACCTGGACGCGCTGCTCGCCGCCGCCCTGCGCTCCCGCCAGGAACTGAAGGACCTCGAGGCGCAGCAACGCGCCGCGCGGGCCAATTCGCAACTGACGCGCGAGCAGGCGATCCTGCCCGACCTGTTCCTCTCGGCCAACCGGGACATCGGCGTGAGCGCGCCCATGTGGTACAACATCGGCATCGCGATGCCGCTGCCCGTGCTCTTCTGGCAGCACACTCGCGGCGACTTTGCGCAGGCCCAGCACCGCGAGGCCGAGCTGGCCGCGACATACCGCGACGCGCGGGCCGCCGTGGGACAGGACGTGCGTGAGGCCTACGCCAACGCCGACGCCGCCCTGCGCCAGGCCGTGTACATCCGCGACCAGCTCCTGCCCTCGGCGCGCGAGGCGTACCACGTCGCCACCGTGAGCTACGGGCTGGGCGGGCTCTCCGCGCTGGACGTGCTCGACGCCCGGAGCTCGCTGCTCGACGCCGAAAGCCAGTACGCCGACGCACTCGCCGCCGCCAATTCGGCACGTGCCGACCTGGAGCGCGCCGTCGGCGTTCCCCTGAACACCTTCGCCCCCGCCACCGCCCCCGGAGCTCCCCGTGAGTAAGACCATCTTCGCGCCCGCCACCCGCGTGCC
>DASZRI010000366.1:0-7155 GCA_035549215.1 Gemmatimonadaceae bacterium
CACGCGCTCACCCTGCGCGTGCACGACACGATGCAGGGGGCCCGCCGCGGAATGTTCGCCGGGCTCAGGCCGCAGATCCTGCGATCCGCGGCGTCCGTTCCGGCAAACATCGCCGAGGGGTGCGGCAAGCCGACGCGGGACGATTTCCTCCGCTACCTGAGCAATGCATGCGGCTCCCTCGCCGAGCTGGAGTCGCACCTCGAGCTCGCGCGCGACCTGCGGGCCATTGACCGCCCGCACCACGAGGAGATCGTCGAGCTGCTCACCGAGGTGCGCCGGATGCTGCTCGCCATGATCCGGACGCTGCGCTCACGCCCCGACCCGAAGCGCGGCGGCCGCGCGGAAGCGGCTGCCTCAACGAAGCGTACGGTTCCCGAACCCGAGGCTTCGTGACCACGACGAGCCCCCACAAGAATTGAGGGGCGCCGGGATCCCCTCCCCGCGCCCCTCCAACCTCCATGTGAGTCCTCACATCCCACATCTCACATCCCAAATCCCACATCCCACATCTCACATCTCGGTCTTCACATCCCACATCTCAAATCTCACATCTCACATCTGCAGTTGCCGCCCCCGGCCATCACGGCTTGATCCTGTACATCATCCGCGGGAACGCGATCACTTCCCGGATGTGCTGCAGTCCGCAGATCCACGCCACCGTGCGCTCCAGCCCAAGGCCGAACCCGGCGTGCGTGAACGTCCCGTATTTCCGCAGCTCCAGGTACCAGTCGTACGCCTCGAGCGGGAGCCCCTCTTCCTTGATGCGGTGCACGAGCTTGTCGTAGTCGTCCTCACGCTGTGACCCGCCGATGATCTCTCCGTACCCCTCGGGCGCCAGGCAGTCGTCGCACAACACCGTGCGCGGATCCGCCGGGTTCTCCTTCATGTAGAAGGCCTTCGCTTCCTTCGGGTAGTTCATCACGAAGATCGGGCGGTCGTAGTCCTCGACCAGCAGCGCCTCGTCTTCCGCGCCCAGGTCGTCGCCCCACTTGATGGCACTCCCCTTCTTCTGCAGCGTGGCCACGGCGTCCGTGTAGTCCACGCGCGGGAATGGCGCCTTCACCGTCTCCAGCTTGCTCGTGTCGCGCTCGAGCTCCTTCAGCTCCGCCTTCTTGCGCTCGAGGACGCGCTGCACGAGGTACGAGACGAAATCCTCCTGCAGCCGCATGTTGTCATTCGAGTCGTTCCACGCCACCTCGGGCTCGATCATCCAGAACTCGGTGAGGTGGCGCCGAGTCTTGGACTTCTCGGCGCGGAAGGTGGGGCCGAACGTGTAGATCTTGCCGTACGCCGCCGCCGCGGCCTCGCCGTAGAGCTGCCCCGTCTGCGCCAGGTACGCCGTCCCCTCCTCGAAATACTCCGTGGAGAAGAGGCCGCTGCGCTCGCCGATGGCCGCCGTCAGGATGGGCGTGTCCACGCGCAGGAAGCCGCGCTCGTAGAAGAAGTCGTGGATCGCCTGCTCCAGCTCGCTGCGGATGCTGGCGATCGCGCGCTGGCGCGGGCTGCGCAGCCACAGGTGCCGGTGATCGAGCAGGAAGTCGATCCCGTGCTCCTTGGGCTGGATGGGATAGTCCGTCGGGCTTGCGCCGACGATCTCGAGCTGCGTGACGCCGATCTCGTACCCGCCCGGCGCACGGGGCTCGGCCCGGACCTCGCCCGTGACCGCCAGGGACGTCTCGAGCGTGAGCTGCGCGAAGCGCTCCCACACCTCGGGCGGCAGCTGCGTCTTCACGAAGACGGCCTGGGCGATGCCCGTGCCGTCGCGGATCACGGCGAACGCGATCTTGCCCGAGGAGCGCACGTGGGTCACCCACCCGCGCACGGTCACCGACTGGCCCACGTGGGCCGAAAGCTCTGCGATGCGAGGCGTACTCATAGGGACGAACGCTACACGGCGCCGGCGGTGAATTGAAGCCCTCGCGCCGGCCACGACGCCCGCGGTGAAGTGAGGCCCGCGCGCGGGCCACGACGCCCGCGCTGCGCCCTCGACTTCGCCGCGTCCCCGATGCACTCTTGTGGCGGTCGCACCCCGCCCGTCCGCGCCCCGGCGCCACCATCGCGCCGCGTCGCGCTCGTCCGCCCTCTCCTGGAGGCAGGATCCCCATGGCTCGCAAGAAGGTCTCCCGTCGCGATTTCGTCGCGGACGCCGGCAAGCTCGCCCTCGGCGCCGCGATCCTTCCCAACGCCTTCCCCACGATCGTCCCCCGCCACGTGCTCGGCGGCCCGGGCTACATCGCGCCCAGCGACCAGCTCGCGGTGGCCATCGCCGGCTGCGGCGGCATGGGCTCGTCCAACGCGTACGAGCTGTCCAAGACCGAGCGCATCGTCGCGGTGTGCGACGTGGACCTTGGCTTCTCCGCGCGCAACATCATGGGACGCGTGCGCAAGGGCGACGGGACGCCGAACCCCGACGGCATCCGGCTGAAGGAGCAGTTCGACCGCGCCGCCAAGTACGACGACTGGCGCGAGATGCTCGACAAGCAGAAGGACATCGAGGGCGTCGTCGTCGCCACGCCGGACCACAACCATGCCGTGATCGCGAACGCCGCGATGCTGCACGGCAAGCACGTGTACGTGCAGAAGCCGCTCACGTACTCGGTGCACGAGGCGCGCACGCTGCGCGAGACGGCCCGCAAGACCGGGGTGAAGACGCAGATGGGCAACCAGGGCCACTCGGGCGATGGCGCGCGGCTCATCAACGAGTGGATCCAGGCCGGCGTCATCGGCCCCGTGCACGAGGTGTACGTCTGGACCGACCGCCCGTACGGCTGGTGGCCGCAGGGCGTTCCCCGCCCCGATCGCATGCCTGCCCCGCCGGGCATTCCCGTCGGCTCGGGGTGGGGACAGCGGCGCCTCGACATGCTGCTCGCGAACGCGATGGCGGGCGACTTCTCGCCGCCGCCGGGTGTCCGCTGGGACCTGTACCTCGGGCCGGTGGCCGAGGACATCCCATATCATCCGATCTACCATCCCTTCAACTGGCGCGGGTGGACGCAGTTCGGCATGGGCGCGCTGGGCGACATGGGGGCGCACCTGATCGACCATCCGTACTGGGCGCTCGGGCTCACGCAGCCGGTGAGCATCGAGGCGACGTCGACGCCGTGGGGCACGAGCCCCGAGCAGCCGGCACCGGGCGAGGTCGGCGCGAACGGGCAGCCGGCGCGCGCGCGGCAGGTGAAGGTGACGTACCCGGTGGCAACGACGGTGCACTACCAGTTCCCCGCCGTGGGATCGCGCCCCCCGGTGAAGCTCACGTGGTGCGACGGCGGCTTCTACCCGCCGCGCCCCGATGTCCTGCCCGACACTATCGAGCTGAAGAATGACGGCGGCGTGATCTTCATGGGCGAGAAGGGGATCCTGATGCACGACACGTACGGCGAGAATCCGCGCTGCTTCCCGGAGTCCCTGATGGACGCCGCCCGCGCGGTGCCGAAGACCATGGCGCGCATCAGCGTGAGCCACGAGCGCAACTGGGCACTGGCGTGCAAGGGACAGGCGCAGGAGAGCTCGCCGATCGAGTACGCCGCGCAGCTCACCGAGACGATGCTGCTGGGCGTCGTCGCGCTGCGCGCCGGCGCCGGGAAGAAGATCCTCTACGACGCGCAGAACATGCGCATCACCAACGATCCCGAGGCGAACCAGTACCTGACGCGGGAGTATCGGCCTGGCTGGGCGATCTGAGCGCGGGGACGCCCGCATCGGCTGCGTCGCTCGGCCACCGCGACGCGACGTGGCGGATGCCCGATGGCGGACCGGCGACGCGGCCGGTGTGTACACACCACGATGGACTGACCTTCACCAACGACTCATTCGAGGATGACATGACATACAGGCTCGCATCGCGCGCGGCCGTGATCGCTGGATTGTTCGCCGCCCTCACCGCCCCTGCTGGCGCCCGCGCGCAGCAGGCGGCACCCTGCACGCCGCTCTTCAACGGCAAGGACCTCGCGGGCTGGCACCCGTACGGCAAGAAGGGGGCGCCGGCAGGCTGGCGCGCCGAGGATGGCACGCTGACCAAGACGGGCAGCGTGGAGGACATCCTGACGAACGGGCAGTACGGAAACTTCGAGCTGGACCTCGACTGGAAGATCAGCAAGGGCGGCAACAGCGGCATCTTCTATCACGGCACCGAGGAGTACGACCACATCTACTGGAGTGCGCCCGAGTACCAGCTCCTGGACGACGCCAACGCCCCCGACGGCCACAACCGGCTGACGTCGGCCGCGTCGGACTACGCGTTGTACCCGTCGGCCGCGGGGATCGTGAAGCCGGCCGGCGAGTGGAACAGCACGCGCATCATCGTGAACGGCGCGCACGTGGAGCACTGGCTCAACGGGCAGAAGGTCGTGGAGTACACGCTGTGGAGCCCGGACTGGCAGGCCAAGGTGAAGGCGAGCAAGTTCGCCGCCTGGCCGCACTACGGCATGGCGAAGGCCGGATTCATCGGCATACAGGGCGACCACGACGGCACGCTGTCGCTTCGCAACATCAAGGTCTGCCCGATGAAGTAGGCGCGGGCTGCCCGGCGACGCATTCTGCGCGTGCAGGCGCCGCGGCGAGTGGTCGGCAAACGAAGCGGGCGGCGTGGGGATCACGCCGCCCGCTTGTCAGTGTGTCCTCGACGCTGGCGGTGCCCGGCGTCCGCCAACGCGACGCGACGGGCCCGCGAGATCCGGGAACGCCTACCGTCCGCGACGACCGCCCATGCCCGGCGTCGCCGGCGGCTTCAGCTCGTACTCCTTCGGCGGCTCGACACCCAGCAGGTAGCGCACGAAGTAGTCCCAGCGGCGGCGCGTCATGTAGTTGGACGCCCCCGCGTAGCCGTGGTGCACGTTCGGGATCAGCAGCAGGTCGAAGTCCTTGTTGTACTTGATGAGCGAGTCCACGACGAGCAGCGTGTTGTAGGGCGGCACGTTGTCATCGATCGTGCCGTGCGCAAGCAGGAGGTGGCCCTTCAGGTTCCTGGCCACCGACTCGTTCGACTCCTGGTCGTAGCTCCACGTGCCGTCCGGGAGGCGCACGTTCAGCCCCTGCCACTTCTCGCCCCAGTCGTCCTCGTACTCTGTCTGGTCGTGGTTGCCCGACTCGGAGATGCCGACCTTGAAGAAGTCGGGATAGCGGAACATGGCGTCCGCCGTGGCAAACCCGCCGCCCGAGTGGCCGTAGATCCCCGCCCGGTCGAGGTCGATGTACTTGTAGCGCTCGGCGAGCTGCTTCATCCCGCTCACCTGGTCGGGCAGCCCGTTGTCCGTACCCATGTGCCCGTAGTACGCGGCCTGGAAGGAGTGCGACCGCATCGGCGAGCCCATCGCGTTGATCTCCACCACCACGAAGCCCAGCTCGGCCAGCGACTGTGCGTCGCCGCGCGCGGCGGAGAAGCCCCAGCCGCCCACGCTGCCGCTCTGCGGGCCCGGGTAGATGTGGTTGACGATCGGGTACTTCCGGCCCGGCTCCAGGTGCGTCGGCGTGTACATCAGGCCGTAGAGGTCCGTCTTCCCGTCGCGCGCCTTCACGACGATCGTGGTCGGCGGCTTCCAGCCCGACGCCATCAGCTTCGACGCGTCCGCCTTCTCCACCGTGAGCAGCAGGGCGCCGTCGGCGTCGCGCAGCACCGTCACCGGCGGAACCTGCGGCGTGGAGTACGTGTCCACGAAGTAGCGCCCGTCGGGCGACAGGGACACGGAATGGTCGGCGCTGTCGGGGGTGAGGAGCTTGAACCCCGAGCCGTCGAAGTTCACGCGGTACAGGTACTGGAAGTACGGGTTGCCCTTCTCGCGGCCCGCAGCCGTGAAGAAGATCGTCCGCGCCTGCTGGTCCACGCGCAGCACCTGCAGCACCTTCCAGTCGCCGCGGGTGATCGGGTTCTTGAGCTGCCCGCTCGCCGCGTCATACAGGTACAGGTGGCCCCAGTCCGTGCGCTCCGAGTACCAGATGAACTCGTTGCTGGACGGCAGGTACTGCCAGTTCACCTTGTTGTAGCCGGACTCGAAGAAGTCCGGCATCGTCTCCTGCATCACGTCGTGCACGACGCCGGTCGCGGCATCGGCGATGCGCAGGTTCTCCTGGCGATGGTCGCGCGACGTGGACAGGAACATGATCTTCGAGCCGTCCGGGCTCCACTGCACGTCGCCCCACGTGCCGCCGCACGCAACGTCATCGCACACGGACGAGCGGTGCTGGTCGGGCGGCATCTGGAAGCGGATCACGCGACGCCCGTCGAGGTCGATGACCACGCGCTGGATCGTCGTGATGATGCTGTCCCCCGGCAGCGGGTACTTCCACTGCTGCAGCACCGGGTGACCGACCTTCGTCTCGACCACGTACATCTCGCCCGTCTGGCGCTGGTCCTGCTGGTAGGTGGCGATCTTCTTCGAGTCCGGCGACCACAGCACGATCGGCCGGTCGCTGTGCGTCCAGCCGGCATTGTCCGTGGCGTAGCCGAAGTCCTTCACGCCGTCGAACGTGAGCTGCTCGTCCTTGCCCGTCTTGAGGTCGCGCATCCACAGGTTCCAATTGCGGATGAACACGGCCCGCGAGCCGTCCGGGGACACGGATGCATTGGGCGGCACCGCCACGCCGCGCGGCGCAGCGGCGCAGGTGTACGCGCGCAGGTCGCACGCGTAGTGCTGGCCGCGCACGTCCACGCCCACCGCGTTGCCGTCGGGCGAGAAGTCGAGCTGCGCGAACGGCAGGTGCGCCGCATCGTAGTTGCCACCGGCCGCCTGCGAGATGGCGCTGGCCATGCGGGCGTGGTCGAACGCCGGGCCGCGCGACTTCCGTGCGGCATCCACGGCGATGAACTCCCAGCCGTTGGCCGTCGTGTTCCGGTACCAGAAGCGATCGCCCGATGACCACTCAGGGCGCACGGACGCGCCGGTGACGAGCGGGTTCGCATAGTAGGACATGAACTTCTCGGCGCGGGCATAATCCGCGGCCGTCATGGCGCGCGGGCGCTGCGCGGCGAGCGGCGCCGCGACGATCAGCGACGCGAACAGCACTGCACGATGTTGCATGCGGAGCCTCATGACTTCGGTGGGTGCGTGGCCGCCCTGCGGCGGCATCGCGCTGAACATGCGCACCGGACCCGCGCGGGGCAACCGCGCCGCCAGCCATCGCACACCGCGGCCCGTCGTCAGCCCAGTGGGACGCGGCCCC
>DASZRI010000367.1:0-5393 GCA_035549215.1 Gemmatimonadaceae bacterium
GATCGGGCGTGCGATGCACGACCTCGGTGCTCAGGGTGTCCTTGCCGGTGATCATGTGGAACGTGTAGGCGTCCGCGCGGCCCTGCGCGAACGCGAGCGTGGGAACGACCGCCAGTGCGGCGGCGACGAGACGGGTGCGATTCACGGCTGCTCCTGCTTCCAGGCGAAGTATGAGTAGACCACCGATCCGAGGGACGACACGCTGACGGCGACGACGATGACGCCCAGTGACCACGCGGGCGGCAGGAACACGGCGAGCACGCAGGCGAGGCCGGCGACGCTCATGAGGTAGCCCCCGATCCGGTGGGTCCGCGCCCACACCGTGTCACTGGAGAGCGTCCAGGGCGTGCGGATGCCGAACCACCAGTTGGGGCGCGCCCGGGGGAGGAAGTTCCCGAGCACGAGGAAGAGCGCGCCCATGCTCACCGGCATGAGCCGCTGCATGGACGGCATCGGCCAGCCCAGCGCGGTGCCGAGCACCCAGGCGTGGAGCGCGACCAGGAAGGTGAGGATCGCATTGACGACGAGGTCGTACGTGCCCTGGAACTTGGCGTAGTTCGCGCGGCGCGGGTCGATGGCCGGCAGCGCGCGGAGCACGCCCCAGAGCACGAGCGCCAGGACGGGCATGAGCAGCGCGGCGCTGAGGCGCGAGCTCCAGCCGTTGGGCTGGCCGTCGATGCCCCAGTGCGTGGCCACGCGCCCGGGGAGCTGCGGGTACACGAGGGCGGAGAAGGTCGCGGCGGCCGCGATCAGGACTGCCGGGTACCACTTACGCATGCTTCCTCCCGGGCCGCATCCAGTCGAGGAGCTGCTCGACGACGTCGGCGAAGACGGTGGTGTTGAGCTCGTAGATGACCTGCTGGCCCTGCCGCTCGGAGAGGATCAGCCCGGCGTCGCGGAGGACGCCGAGGTGCCGCGAGACGGTGGGCCAGGCGGTGTCGAAGTGCGCAGCGATGGCGCCCGAGGTCTGCGGGCCGCGCCGCAGGAGCTTGAGGATCTCGCGCCGCGTCGGGTCCGCGAGCGCCTTGAAGACGGAGTCCATGCAGGGAATGGTAAGACTATTAGCTAATTACGTAAGTGTTGCCCCGCAGTTTCACCCGCACCTCGCGTCCCGGAACTCATGTCGGCGGCTGGATCATCCCCCGCAGGAGCCCCACCATCTCCTCGTCCCACGCGTCCGCGCTCCCGTCATCCTCGGCGATCTCCGGGTTCGCCTGCGGCGTCTCGAGGATGAGGGGAATGCCCGCGCTCCGCGCGTCGTGCAGCAGCCACCGGAAGGGCTCGGCGCCGACCTGGCCCCGTCCGATCAGCGCGTGCCGGTCCTTGTTCGACCCGAACGCCCCCTCGCTGTCGTTCAGGTGGAAGAACCCGGGGCGCTCGCCCGTCGCCTGCTCGAACGCGTTCAGCACCTGCCGCTGCGCGTCCGCGCTCTCGTGGATCGGGAAGCCGGACGCGAACAGGTGGCAGGTGTCCAGCCCGTAGCCCGTGCGGGCGCGCATCGCGGACGGGACGCGCGCCAGGATGCCGGCCACTTCCTCCGGCGTGCGTCCCATCGTGCGCCCCGCCCCCGCGGTGTTCTCCACCAGCAGCCGCGTGGCGCCCTCGGTGCGCTCGAGCGCGTGGGTGATTGCGGCGGCGATGCGATCCAGCGCCGCCTCGCGGTTGTCGTCCGTCGCGGCGCCGGGATGGAAGCACACGGCGCCGACGCCGAGCGCGGTGGAGCGTTCCAGCTCCTTGGCCAGGCCGTCGCGGGCGCGCGCCCACTTCTCCGCCTCGGGCGTGGCCGTGTTGAGCACGTACGCCGCGTGCACGACGACGTGCGCCGGCGCGATCCCCGCCTCCTGCAGCGCCTGGCGGAACCGCGCGACGCGCTCGGGCTTGATGGACACCCGGTCGCCGTAGTACTTGGGCACGGCCGTGAAGACCTGCAGCGCGGTCATGCCCGCGCTCGCGGCGCGGCGCACGGCCATGTGGATGCCGCCGGTCTCGATCGTGTGCGCGCCGATGAAGTGCGTCGGGCTCATGCGCCGTCGTTCCCCTTGGGGTGCCCGCTCAGGTCGATCATCTGCGCGCCCGCCACGTAGTCCACCGTCTTCGGGTTCCGCAGCTCGTTCAGCCGCTTGACCACCTCGGCGATGCGGCGTGCCTGCTCGTAGATGACGCGCAGGTGCTCGTTCTCCTCGCCGCGGTCCTGGGCGTCCATCAGCATGAGCTCGGTGTGGCCGAGCAGCGCCGACAGTGGGTTGTTGATCTCGTGCTGCAGCGCCGCGCGCGTCTGCCCGACGCCCGACAGCCATCGTGCCTCCGCCAGTTCCTTCTCGACGGCGCGGCGCTTCGCCTCGTGCGCCATGCGCTGCTGCGTGATCAGCAGGCGCGCGCGCAGGTTCTCCGGCGTCGTCGGCTTGGTCAGGTAGTCGTCGGCGCCGGCGTCGAGCACCTGGTCCAGGTCGTCTGGGCCGCTGCGCCCCGTGAGGATGACCACGAACGTCTCGTGGTCCGCGTCGCGGTCGCGGATGCGGCGCGTGAGGGCGAGCCCGTCCAGCCCGGGCATCTCGATGTCGAGCACGGCGAGCTGCACCGGCTCCCGCTGGAACGCCGCCCACGCCTGCGCGCCGTCGCGCGCGAGCAGCGGCTCGTGCCCGAGCTGCTCGACCACCGTGCGCACCAGGAACAGGATGGTTTCGTCGTCGTCCGCGATCAGGACCCGCACGCGCTTCCTGCTCCCTGGGATGGTTGGTTCACTGCAGCACGCCGACGCGCAGCAGGCGCGCCGATGGCCCGGTGCCATTGACCCCGGCGCGTTCCGTCCACGACACCGCGACGTGCGTGTCGTGCAGCGCCACCTCCGGCTCGACGGCATCGCCGTTGTTGCCGGACACCTGCACGTGGGCCTCGAAAATGTGGCCCATCGTGGCCGAGATGGCGAGGCCCACGCGGCCCTCCTCGCCATTGGGGTCCTCATAGGCCACCACGACGCGGTCGCCGTGCGCGGCAATGCTGGTCAGGTTCGGGTGCTGGCCGTACGCGATGGGCACCGGCGTGTGGAACAGGCCGCCGCGGTCCATCGAGTGCGCGAAGAACACGCCGGCCCCCTCCCTGGCGTGCATGGAGTACGCGAGGTGCACGTAGTCGCCGGATGCGGCGATGGATGGCGGTGCCCGCGTGCACCCGGTGACCCCGACGTCCGTGCTGTCCACGATGTGCGGGGGGAGCCAGGTGCGGCCGCCGTCATCGGAGCGTGACGCCCAGAGCCCGGCCGAGCTGTCGGGGCGCACGGCCCACCACGCGGCGTACCAGGTGCCGGCCTCGTCCTGCGCGAAGCGGATGCTGGCGCGGCACGCGGCCGGAAAATCGGGCGCGCCGGGCGGCACGGGGCGCACGGCGAACGTGACCCCGCCCGCGCTGTCGAAGGCCACCTGCGCGGCCGGCGGCGTGCTGGCGGCGATCACGGTGGCGTCCTGCCACGCGACGGGCGCTGGCCCCGCGCAGGCGGCACCGGCGACCAGGATCACGACGGCGGCGCGCGCCAGCGACCACCCACGGGAGATCTGCATGCCCGGAGAATAGCGGCCGCTGCGGGCGCGCTCCACCGGGCTTTGGTCCTCGGGCCCGGCGGGGGGTATTTTTCAAGGCGTCCGCCCGCGAACCGGGCGGGTTCCCTCACGGCTTCCCCACGGACCTTCGCCATGTCACACGACACCGCTGCCCCCCGCGCGGCCTTCAACGGCACGCGCCGCGTTCCGCCCCCGGTCAACGAGCCCGTTCGCAGCTACGCCCCCGGCTCCGCCGAGAAGGCGTCGATAAAGGCCCGCCTGAAGCAGATGTCCGCCGAGCGCGTGGACATTCCGCTGATCATCGGCGGCGAGGAGATCCGCACGGGCGAGCACGGCCACGTGGTGATGCCGCACGACCACCACCACATCCTGGCCGACTGGCACAAGGCGACCCCGAAGCACGTCGAGCAGGCGATCGCGGCGGCCAGGGCCGCGCACCACGACTGGGCGAACTGGGCGTGGGAGGACCGCGCGGCGGTGTTCCTGCGCGCCGCCGAGCTGCTGGCGACGACGTGGCGCGACACGCTGAACGCGGCGACGATGCTCGGCCAGTCCAAGACCGTGTTCCAGGCCGAGATCGACTCGGCGTGCGAGCTGATCGACTTCTGGCGCTTCAACCCGCACTACGCGCAGGAGCTGTACGACGAGCAGCCGCTCTCGAACCACACGATGTGGAACCAGCTCGACTATCGCGCGCTGGAAGGGTTCGTGTACGCGGTGACGCCGTTCAACTTCACGTCCATCGGCGGCAACCTGCCCACGGCGCCGGCGCTCATGGGCAACACGGTGCTCTGGAAGCCGGCCGCGACGGGCATGCTGTCGGCGTACTACATCCTGAAGCTGCTCGAGGCGGCGGGGCTGCCGCCGGGGGTGATCAACCTCGTGGGCGGCGACGCGGCGACGATCTCCGACGTCGCGCTCACGCACCGCGACCTGGCCGGCGTGCACTTCACCGGCAGCACGGCCGTGTTCAACAGCATGTGGAAGACGATCGGCGCGAACATGGCGAACTACGCCACGTACCCGCGCATCGTCGGCGAGACGGGCGGCAAGGACTTCCTGATCGCGCACCCGTCGGCGGACCCGCAGGCGTTCGCGGTGGCGGTGGCCCGCGGCGCGTTCGAGTACCAGGGCCAGAAGTGCTCGGCGGCCAGCCGCATCTACGTGCCGAAGTCGCTGTGGAACGACGTGCGCGACCGCGTCACGGCCATGATGAGCGACATGCGCATGGGCGACGTGCAGGACTTCCGGAACTTCGTGGGCGCGGTGATCGACAAGAAGGCGTTCGGCAAGATCAGCGAGTACATCGCGGACGCGCGCAAGAACGCCACGATCGTCGCTGGCGGCGAGACGGACGACTCGGCGGGCTACTTCATCCAGCCGACGCTCGTGCAGGCCAAGGAGCCCGGCTACCGGCTGATGTGCGAGGAGATCTTCGGCCCCGTGGTGACGGCGTACGTGTACGACGACGCCAAGTGGAGCGAGACGCTGTCGGTGATCGACCAGACGTCGCCGTACGCGCTGACGGGCGGCATCTTCTCGACGGATCGCCGCGCCGTGCGCGAGGCGATGCTGGCGCTGCGCAACAGCGCCGGGAACTTCTACATCAACGACAAGCCAACGGGCGCGGTGGTGGGCCAGCAGCCGTTCGGCGGCGCGCGCGCCTCGGGCACGAATGACAAGGCGGGCAGCAAGCTGAACCTGGTGCGCTGGGTGAGCGCGCGCGCGGTGAAGGAGACGTTCTCGCCGCCAATGGACTACAGGTATCCGTTCATGGCGGAGGAGTAGGAACTGCAACACCAGATGTGGGATGTGAGATGTGAGATGTGAGATGTGAGA
>DASZRI010000368.1:0-10569 GCA_035549215.1 Gemmatimonadaceae bacterium
AGCCGGTCGGGGGCGCCGATGCCCTCGATGGTGGTGACCTCGACGCCCTCGCACGCGGCGGCCAGGGTCAGGCAGGCGTAGGCGGGCACCCCGTCCAGCAGCACCGTGCAGGCGCCGCATTCCCCGTGGCCGCACACGAGCTTGGTGCCGGTCATGGCCAGGCGGCCGCGAAGGACGCCCAGCAGCGTCTCGTGGCCGGCGAGCGGGACGTCGTACGCGCTTCCGTTGACGGTCAGTCGCATGGGCGCAGGCAGTCTGGAGGCTCGTGCCGGCGCACCCTGTTGGCCCCGGCAACACCCATTATCTTAGTCGAACGTCCATAGCTGTGCAGCAACTCCTGAGGCGCTCATGCCCTACGTCATCACTGAAGCCTGCATCGGAACCAAGGATCGCGCGTGCGTTGATGTCTGCCCCGTGGATTGCATCTACGAGGGTGAGGACCAGCTCTACATCAACCCCGACGAGTGCATTGACTGCGGAGCCTGCGAGCCCGAGTGCCCGGTGACCGCGATCTTCCCCGAGGAAGACGTGCCCGTGCAGCTCAAGTCGTACGTCGCCAAGAACCGCGACGTCTTCAAGGGCGACAACCCGCCGGGACGCCCGCAGCGCTGACGCGCGGGCCGCGGTCCGCCGGCTGCCGCCGCCGGCGGGATCGCCTCCAGGCCGTGGAAGGACGGCGCGCGATGCGCGCGCTCAGCCCCGGGAAAAGAACCGCGCCTTGAGCGCGAAGGCGACGGCCAGCACCGCGTACTGCAGGAACGTGCTGATCTCGCTGCGCCACGCCTCGCCCCAGTCGTGGGGGCCGGACTCGGGCGCGGATGGCGGCCGCGGGATCCAGCGGGGCGTCGTCTCCTTGTACGCCAGGTACTCCTCGCCGAAGATCGACTCGAGCACGCCCTCCTCGTAGCGCACGATGAGCGTGTACTCGACGGCAAAGAGGACGATGGCGACGGGCAGGAACCAGTACACGCCCGAGATGACGACGAAGCCCATCCAGATGAGGAAGTTGCCCACGTAGAGCGGGTTCCGCACCCAGCGGAAGATCCCGTACGTGACCAGCCGCTGCACGTCGCGCGAGCGGCGTCGCGTGACCGTGCCCGCGGCCGCGACGCCGGCCAGGCGGATGGCCTCGCCGATCGCGAGCACGATGAAGCCGGCGATCCACTGCCGCGCCGACTGCACGCCCGGCACGAGCAGCGGGACGAGCAGGAAGGGCACGGGCAGCCATCCGCGATTGCGGAAGAGCACTGCGCCGATGCGCGCGCCGGTGCTCGCTTCGGACGCGGAGATCGCGGGGCGCCCGCCGGCGCCGGGGGCTTGCTGGTCAGCGGTCATAGGGCGGGAAATCTACCCTGCCACGGGCGCGTCGGGCCAGCGCGGGAACATCCCCGACCACGACTCCGGCACCGGCACGGGCCGGCCCGAGCGGTCGATCGTCACGATCACCAGGTTCGCCTCGGCAGCGAGCACCCCCGTGCGGGCGATGCGCGCCTCCTGCCGGACGATGAAGCTCGTCGTCTTCACCATGAGGAGGCCGGAGCGGATGACGAGGTCCTCGCCGGGCAACACCTGTGCGCGGTAGTCGATCTCCACGCGCCGTACGACGACGAACACCGGCTGCCGGCCGACCTCGTCGTAGTTGATCTGCGGCTCGAGCAGCGCCCACCGGGCCCGCTCCAGGAAGTGGAGCATCGTCCCGTGGTTCAGGTGCCCCAGCATGTCGCAGTCGGTGGGGTAGATGTGGAAGACGGCCTCGGGCAGCGCTTCTGGCATCGTTCGCCTCGTCGTCGGGTCGCACCGCGTGCCGCGTCGCGGCGCCACGATGCTAGATTGTCAGCGGCACACTCGACGAGGACGCGCGTGGCAGACGCGAAGGCGCACATCCCCCTGTACCTGGACTCCCCCGAAGCGACGGCGCGCTTCCTGCGCGAGATCTCCACCGCCACGCAGGTTGCCGTGGACACGGAGGGCGCGAGCTTCCATCGCTTCGTTGATCGAATCTACCTGCTTCAGATCTCCACGCGCGAGCGCTCGGCCATCATCGACCCGCTTGCCGTGCAGCAGCTCGACGGGCTGGGCGCGCTGATCGAGCGCGCCGACGTCGAGGTCGTGTTCCACGATGCCGACTACGACCTCCGCCTGCTGCGGCAGGACTATGGGTGGCAGGTGCGCCGGCTGTTCGACACGCGCGTGGCCGCGCAGCTCCTGGGCATCCGCGCCTTCGGGCTGGCAGCGCTGCTCGAGCGCTACTTCGGCGTGAAGCTCGAGAAGAAGTACCAGCGCGCCGACTGGTCGCTGCGGCCCCTCACGCCCGGGATGCTCGAGTACGCGGCGCAGGACACGATGCACCTGCTGGCGCTGCGCGACCGGATGGCCGACGACCTGGAGCGGCTGGGGCGCAGCGCGTGGGCCCGCGAGGAGTTCACGCGCGTGGAAGAGGTGCGCTGGGAGCCCGAGGATCCCGCGCAGGCGTTCCTGCGCGTGAAGGGCGCGCGCGACCTCTCGCGGCGGGAGCTCGCCGTGTTCAAGGAGCTGGTGCACTGGCGCGACCACGTGGCGGCCGAGCAGGATCGCGCGACCTTCCGCGTGATCGGCAACGAGCAGCTCTTCGAGCTGGCGCGGCGGCAGCCGACGTCACGCGAGGGGATGCTCGAGGTGAAGGGCGTCCCGCGCGGCATCGTCGAGCATCGCGGCGGCGAGCTGCTGGACGCGATCCGCGCCGGGCTCGCGGTGCCGGAGCATGACCTGCCGCGCTTCCCGCGCGGCAAGCGCTGGGACCGCGACCCCGACTTCGATGCGCGCGTCGCGACGCTCAAGACCGTGCGCGACGCGGTGGCGGAGAAGCTCGACCTTGACCCCGGCGTGCTGTGCGCCAAGGATCGCCTGGAGGCGGTGGCGCGACGGAATCCGCAAAGCGTCGACGAACTCTCGGAAGTGACCGAGCTCCGCCGGTGGCAGATGGACGTGCTGGGGGATGGGTTCCTGAGGGTGTTGCGAAAGTAGGAACGGCGCAGGACCGGGAACGGCGCACGACCGAGAACAGCGCACGACCGGGAACGGCGCAGGGCCGAAACGGCGAACAGCCAAGCCAGCGCACGGCCGAAACAGCGCAACTGCGACACCGCAGGGCCGATACGGCGAACTGCAGATAGGGCGAACTGCATTCGCGCCGAGGGGTGGCATCGCCGCCCGCGACGCGGCAGCAGTGAACTGGCTTGCCCCCAGAAAAACGTATATTTGCGTCGCCTCCCCCCACCAAGGCAGCTCGGCAACCCCTTCTGGTGCCTTCGACCTGCATCCAGGCCGAAGGTTCGCGGACCGATCACCGCGCGGTTCGCCACGCACACCACTCGCTGAGGAGCCTGCCTCGTGCGCATTCGAATCCTCATCTCGCTGGGCCTTGGTCTGGCGCTGACGCCATCACATCGACTTGCGGCCCAGTCCGCCGGTCGCGCTCCAACCACGTCCGGCGGGTATGACCGGCGTTCTGCGCAGGATGTTGTGCGTGGCCTCGTGGACTCGCTCTTCACGGGCATCGTGCTGGGCCCCGCCCTCCGCCAGCGCGCCGAGAGCATCGCGACCCAGGCGTACATGCAGCAGCTAACCCTGCCGCTGGATTCCACGCGGAGCACCCAGGTGCGCCACATCCTGGACCAGCTCGACTTCGACCTTCGCTCGCTGCTCACAAGCCCCGCGGACCGCGAGCGGTTCGACCAGAACACCCATCGGACTCCCGCCGGTCACGAGGCTGCGTCTGCGCGCGATCTGCCGCGGGTTCATTGCGCGCAGGGTGATCGCACTGGCAATCGTGGCACTCGCGGCGCACGCGGATACAGCGCGTGCGCAGCGGGTGCTGCGCGGCGTCGTGGTCAACGCGGACGGAAACCCGATTGCGGCCGCAGGCGTGACCGTCGCCGCAGACACCTCATGGGGGCCCGCCACGGTGCGCACGAACCAGTCCGGTGCGTGGCGAATCGTCGTGCCATCGGCGTACGCCCAGTGGACGGTCAATGCGAGCCACGACGGGTACGCGCCGCGCGGCGGACGGTCGAGTTCGGCAACGGCGACTCCATGCTCGTTGTCGACTTAAGGCTCACCAGCAGCGCGCAGCTGCTGAACGCCATTCGCACCGTCGCCGCGCGGCCGCGAGTCTCGCGCTTCGAGCAGGCCGGGAAGTCGCCCGGTACAAGCCGGATCCTGCTGGATCGATCGCTCCTGCAGAGCGGAAACGCGACCGGCGACATCAACGCTGCGCTGCTGTTCACGCCCGGGCTCACCGTCACACCGACGTCCTCGGGGGCATTGGACATCTCGGCGTTCGGCCTTGGCGCCGAGCAGACGACGAACACACTCGACGGGCTGGCGTTCGAGGGCTCACTCCTGCCGCGGGACGGGGTGGACGTGACCGCGCTCCTCTCGAGTTACGACCCGCGCAGCGAGATCGGGGGCGTGCAGGTCAACCGCACGATTGCGAGCGGCGGGGATCTGACGGCGCGGAGCATCCACGCCACGGGATCGCTCCCGACGTTCGGGTGGAACTCCGAGACGCCGTATCAGTTGTCGTCCAGTCCGCGGCAGTTCGTGGCCAGCGGCTCGGCATCGGGCCCGGTGATTCCCGGCCGCAGCTACTACGCCACCGCCCTGCAGGCCAGCGTGTCCGTTCATCCCGTTCCGAGCCTGGAAACGGCGAATGCGTCGCAGTTCCAGGCATTGGGGGTGAACGCGGACTCGGTGCAGCGTGTCCTCGAAGCCGCCAGCCTGCTGGGAATCCCGCTCACGACGGGATTGCGACCGTTGACGGCGAGCCAGGCGCGCGTCTCGAACTTGACGCGCATCGACTTCACGCCGACGCGCGACCGGTCGCTGCTGGACGCCGATGACGATGTGTTCTACGTGGTGATTGGCGGAGGCACCGAGTCGAACCAGCGCCAGGCCATGCGCCCGCTCGCGACAGCGTCACGCGCCATCGCGAGCAGCCGGTCAGAGGGAGAATTCCTGGCGCACTATTCGACGTATCGCGTCCTTGGTGCCCTGAGCGACACCAAGCTCACGGTCTCGGGCCGGCAGGACCGCACCCGGCCGTACGAAACGCTGCCCACCGCGACCGTGAGCATGCCTCCCGCGATCCCATCCGGCACGGGCGCCGTGTCGAGCCTGACCCTCGGGGGACTGGCGGTGCGGTCAGTCGAAACGAATCGCACTGCGGAGCTCACTCACGAACTGTCGTGGAAAACCTTCGACCAGCGTCATCGCTTCGGCGTCTTCATGGATGCCCGCGCGTCGCAGTCTCGCCAATACGGATCGGCTGACGTGGTGGCGTTCGACTTCCCGTCGCCGGCCGCGTTCGCGCAGGGCCAGCCGGATGCGTACACGCGAACGGTCCAGCGTTCGGCGTATGACGGTCGCCTGTACCACGCGGCACTCGGGTTGGGCGATGTGTTTCACTCGTCGGCGTACCCCGGGCCAAGAACCCGGCAGACTCGATCTTCGCGATCGCCTCCGGCCGTGTGCCGCCTGAAATCATGATCGAGCCGATGCTCGGCTTCGATTGGCGGCGCGGCAGCTACGCGTTCGCCAGCGGGCCGGCGGTATTTCGCGGGGCGCGTACTGTGATCTCGGGTGGAATCCGCGAGTATCGCAGTGCGGCGCACGTCGCGAGCGAGACCCGGTTCCTCCGCGATGGCCCCATGCCCGGCGTGGATTCCACCCTCGCGTGCGTCGGCCGCACGGCGCCCCGGCCCGACTGGGCGGCGTATGCGCTTGGCAGCCCCACTCCGCTCGCCTGTGCCGATGGAGGTAGTTCAGGCGGTGCGCTTTCCAGCCTCGCGTTTCCGGTCAGCGCGTATGCGTCGGGTTTTGCCCAGCCCAGGAGCTGGCGCGGCGAGCTGAACTGGGAGCACCTCTTTTCCGCCGCGCTGTCGGCGACTGCCGGCGGCTCGTACGCGCTCAACAGTCGCCTTCCAGCCGCCTACGACATGAACTTCCGCGCGCAGCCCAGGATGTTCCTTGGATCCGAGGGCGGGCGTCCGGTGTTCGTCACGCCAGCCGGGATCGACCCGACGACGGGAACGGTGTCGACGGCCGAGTCCAGGATCGTACCGTCGTTCACGCATGTCACGGAACTGCGCTCGACACTCAGTGGATGGCGGCGCCAGCTTCGCGTCGGGGCCACGTACCGGATCGGGACGTCGAACTTCGTGTCGCCCGCGGTCCCGAGTGCGTCGCGGCTGAACGCGAGTCTCGCGGTGTCCTACGTGAACTCCGTTGGACGCTCGGAGTCGAACGGGTTCAGCGGTACGACGGGCGGTAGTCCGTTGGACCTCGATCACGTGACGCTCGGCACTCCCGAACACGTCGTGCAGGCCAGCGTCTCCGCGCGACTCGAAGGATGGTTCACGATCGCGGGGGCGCTTCGCGTGAGCTCAGGCTTCCGCTACACGCCGATGGTGAGCGGAGACATCAATGGTGACGGCCTGGCGAACGACCGCGCGTATGTGCCGGTGCCCGGCGTCAGTGCGGGCGTGCAAGGCGACATGCAGTCGCTGCTCGCGTCGATGCCCGGCGCTGCGCGAAAGTGCCTAGAGCGCCAAGCGGGCTCGATTGCCCACGAGAACAGTTGCGTCGGCCCGTGGAGCGTCGTTATCCCGGCAATCGCGATGTCGATGGAACCTTGCAGGATCGGGCTGGGCAACCGCGGGACCCTCAACCTGCTCCTCACCAACCCGCTTGGCGGGCTGGATCAGGTGCTGCACGGATCCGGACACCTGCACGGATGGGGCCAGGTGGCGATCCCGGATCGAACGTTGCTAATGCCACGAGGGTTCGATGCGAGCCAGAACCGGTTCGCCTACGACGTGAACCCGTCGTTCGGGTCGGTGAAGACCAGCGCGGCGGCGTATCGCATGCCCTCGACGCTGACGGTCGATGTCACATGGGACGTATCGCCGGACCGTGAGACGCAGTCGCTCAAGGGATACGCTCGCGCCGCGTCGGATGGGCAGTCCGTGACGCCGGCTTCGCTGAAGCAGGAGCTGCTCCGGTCAGCAGACATGTCGCGTCCGAACCTGGTCCAGCTGACGCATTTTCCCGATTCGCTGCGGCTCAGCCCATCGCAAGTGCAGGCGATCGCGCGCCTGAACAAGCGCCTCCTGGATGTCCGGGACTCGATCTACAGCGAGCTGGCGTCGTTCCTCGCAGCGAACCGGGACGACCTGGGCAGCACGAGCGTGCGCGACCACTGGCACACGGCGATCTCCGCGTCGTTGCGGCAGACGTACACCCTCGTCCCCGAGCTTCAGGCCATCCTGACCCCGGCGCAGTTCGCGTGGGCCGCGGGTCAGGGCTGGCTCTCGGAGTTGGAGATCACGCCATCGGGACTCGAGCGGCTCCTGCGCCAGCCACAGGTGGTGCCGCGGTAGGTTTGCTCGAGTGGTGAGCATTCCGCGCGCCGCAAGGCCCTCGCGGTTGCGGTTCTGCGCAGTTGCATCGCAGTTGCGGCCCTGCGCCGTTAGATCGCTGTTCCGGTCCTGCGCAGTTCACAACCCCATGTACGCCCTCACCCGCGGCTCGATCTTGTCCGGGCTCCAGAAGGGCTCCCACACCAGGTTGATCAGCACGTCGGACACGCCCGCCATCGCGCGCAGCGTGCGCTCCACGTCGCCCATGATCTGCGGACCCGCCGGGCACCCCGGCGACGTCAGCGTCATGTTGATCACCACCGTGCGGTCCTCGACCGCGATGTCGTACACGAGCCCCAGGTCGATGATGTTCAGGTTCAGCTCGGGGTCCTTCACCTTGCGCAGCGCGAGCTTGACCTGATCCACCGTCGGGGCGGGCGCCTCGCCGGCCGCGCCTGCGGCTGAGGCATCCGGCGTTCCAGGAGACGCGGCAGGCACGGCGGCCGCCGTCGTCGGGTCATGCGATTCAGTCATTGCGGGCTCCAAAAGACCCCCGCAAGATCGCGGAATGGCGCTCCCGATGGAAGCGCGGGGGCGGGAGCCGCCCTGCGGCGGCGCCCGGCGCGTCAGCGCGCGCTGCGCTTCGCCGACGACTTCGAGGCGCCCGACTTCGACGCCTTGGCGTGGCTCGCCGCGTGCTTGCCGCTGGACGAGGCGTGCTTGCCGGACGCCTTCGACTTCTCGCCCTTGGCGTGCGACGCGGACTTCTTCGCCGCCTTGTGCGGGTGCACGACGTGGCGGCGCACGCGCACATGCCGCAGCGGACGGTTCCAGTCCACCTCACGGTCGGCGCGGAACGACTCCGGCATCGCCATCGGCCCGTCGCCGTAGTCCTCCACCGCCAGCGCCGACGCGTCCGCGAGGTCGGCGCGCACGTCCGCGATCACGCGGGCCGGGCGACGCGCCCGCGCCTCGTGCACGCGGTTCGTCAGCAGCACCACGAACATCTCGCGCTCAGGGTCGATCCAGATCGACGTGCCCGTGAAGCCGGTGTGCCCGTACGCGCGGTCGCTCAGGTACTCGCCGCACCCGCCCTCGCCCGTGCACGTGTCCCAGCCCAGCGCGCGCTTGGTGCCCGCCACCCGCGCCGTGAACAGCTTCACCGTGCTGTCCGCCACGATCCGCACGCCGTTGTACTCGCCGCCGTTCAGCATCATCTGCGCGAACACCGACAGGTCCGACGCCGTGCTGAACAGCCCCGCGTGCCCGGCCACGCCGCCCAGCGCATAGGCGTTCTCGTCGTGCACCTCGCCCTGCAGTGGGTAGCCGCGCGGCGGCGACACCTCGGTGGGCGCGATGCGGTCGCGCAGCGAGTCCGCCGGCTTGAAGAACGTGTCCGTCATGCCGAGCGGGCGGAACACGCGGTCATTCAGGAACTGGTCCAGCGGCATGCCGGACGCCGCCTCGACGATGAAGCCGAGCATGTCGGCGCCAAGGTCCGAATACTCGTAGCAGCGTCCCGGCGCGCACCCCAGCGGCGTCGCGATCACCTGCGCGCGCGCCTCGGCCGGCGAGTGCGCCGTGCGCCAGAGCTCGCGCCCCGCGGGCAGCCCCGAGCGATGCTCGAGCAGCATGCGCACGGTCACGTTCTCCTTGCCGCCGCCCGTGAATTCCGGGACGAACTTCGAGACGGGATCGTCCAGCCCGACCTTGCCCTCGTCGTACAGCACCATGATCGCCGTCGTGGTGCCAATCACCTTGGTCAGCGATGCCAGGTCGTAGATCGTGCGCTCGGCCACCACCGGCGCGCTCTGCGCGCTCCAGTCGATGCGGCCGTAGCCCTGCTCCATGACGGCGAAGCCCTTGCGCCCGACGACGACGGCCGCGCCCGGATACCCACCCGCCGAGATGCCGCGCTCCACCACGTGCCCGATCTTGGCCAGCCGTGCCGCCGACATGCCCACGGAACCCGGGGCGACGATCGGCAGCCCGCCCCCGGCGACGAGGGCGTACGACATGGCGGCGGCGATGAGCGTCGAGGTGAACAACGGGCTTCTCCAGGGGCGGAACGACGGGCTGTGCTGCGGGCAGGGGACGTCAAGCGTCTGGACAGCGACGCGTCGCTCCGCCCAAAATGACCTCTCCTGGCTAAACGAACAACCCCGGCCGTGAGTCACCGGCCGGCGGATTTGTTCGATACAAGTGTTTCCGCGAATGTTTCCGGCGCCTGCCGCCGCGGCGCTGCGCGGGCCGGCCGCCACCGCCAGATTGGGGAACCTGGCCGCCGGAGGCAACCAATTGCCGGCGCCGGATGACCAATCCCGTGAGCGCATGAACGACGAACAGACCACGATCCGCCGCGCCATCCAGGGCGACGAGGCCGCGATGCGGGCCTTGTGGACGCGTCATGCGCCCCACGTGGACATGGTCGTGCGCCGGCTCGTGGGCAACGATCACGACCTGGCGCAGGACATCGCACAGGAAGTCTGGATCCAGATCTTCCGCGCGCTGCCCAGCTACCGCGGCGACGCGCAGTTCGCCACGTGGGCGCACCGCATCGCGGTCAACCGGACGCTCAACGCGCTGCGGCGCACGCGGCGCCTGGCGTCGATCGAGACGGAAATCGAGGAACACTCGGTCGCCGTGGACACGGACCCGGATCGCTCGTTCGTGATGGCGTCCATCGAGGAGGCCACGGCCCGGCTGTCGCCGGGCGCACGCGCGGTCTTCCTGCTCCACGACGTCGAGGGGTACACGCACGAAGAAATCGCCGCCGAGCTCGGCATCACGTCCGGCGGCTCGAAGTCCCAGTTGTTCAAGGCGCGCGCGAAGCTTCGCAGGATGCTCGCGCACCTGGTGGATGTCCCTGCAGACTCGGAATCGGAACATGTCGCACCTGTCTCCTGAACGTCTCGCGGCCCTCGTTGACGAAGCGCCCACGCCTGAAGAGCGTGCGCACCTCGCGACTTGTGCGAGCTGCTCGCGCGAACTGGCCGCGCACCGTGCGCTCGTCGCGCTGGCGGCCACGGAACGCGCGAGCGTGGGCCTGCCGCTTACGCGGTGGGAATCGCTCGCCCCCGCGCTGCGCGGCGACGCCGCGGCGCAGGCCCTCGCGTCCGAAATGCCGGTGCGGCATCGCTCGCGCCATGGGCGCGCATGGCTGCAGGCCGCG